>JAZRHF010000134.1:0-4200 GCA_045644565.1 Clostridia bacterium
AATATTTTATTGTAAAATTAACAAATTATTTTTATTTTTTATATAGTTCTTTCATAACCGTATGTTATGATGTACATGTAAGATGCGTAATCTTACATGTTTTTCATTTTCCTCTCCTATATCTCATTTATGCATAAACACAGTTTCCCCAACTGTGTTTTTTGCATTTTTATATTGCTTTTTAGCCCTTTTCATGTTAAAATTAAAAGAAGACTCACAGCGGAGGATTTTATGAGAAATTTTGTTGCAAACGAAAACGACGCAGGTCAGCGCCTTGACAAGTATATATCGAAAATTGCCGATATCCCCAAAGGTCTTTTATATAAATTTTTAAGAACCGGGCATATAAAGGTTAACAAAAAGAAAAAAGAAGGCAGCTATATGCTTATCCCCGGGGATTCCGTTTCCTTTTTTATAGACGATACTTTCTTCAAAAAAGAAAACAAATCCGAAATGCATAAAGAAACGGATTTGAGCCTTGATGTTGTTTTCGAAAATGAGGATATCCTTATTATCAATAAGCCGGAAGGCTTAAAAAGCCAGCCTGACAGAAAAGGTGAAGCGGCAGTTTCAGAATACATAAAATCCTATCTTTCGGAAAAAGGAGAATATGCTCCCGAAAACGAAGCAACCTTTTCCCCCGCTATCTGTAACAGACTTGACGTTAATACCTCCGGCCTTATAATTTCCGCAAAAAACGCCGAAGCTTTAAGAATCATAAACGAAAAAATCAAAAACCGTGAAATTAAAAAGTTTTATCGTTGTATAGTTTTGGGAGTTCCCGAAAAAAAAGAGGCAACTCTTACAGGATACATTCTTAAAGACAAAGATAAAAACATTTCGGAAATTATTAAAACAGAGAGAAAAGGTGCACTCAGTGTGAAAACCGGATATAAGGTTTTAGGAAGCAAAAACAACAAATCCCTTCTGGAGGTTGAGCTTCACACAGGTCGCTCCCATCAGATAAGAGCACACATGGCATCAATCGGCCATCCTTTAGCCGGCGACTTCAAATACGGCGGCGGCAAAGGGCATCAGAAGCTATGTGCATTCCGTCTTTTATTTGATTTTCAAACCGATTCGGGAAAACTTAACTATCTTAAAGATAAAATATTTGAAATATCAGAGCCTTTTTCGCTTTGAGTAAGGAGATTATGATGAGATTAGCAAACGAATGGAAAGATTATGAAATCCTCGATTTATACAACGGAGAAAAGGTAGAACGTTGGGGCGAATACACCCTCGTTCGTCCCGACCCTCAGGTTATCTGGCCCAAACAGTCCAAGGAAAATTACTTAAAAAAGGCAACCGCTCACTATATCCGTTCCTCCACAGGCGGAGGCAGATGGGAATACTTTAAGCCTCTTCCAGAGAAGTGGCAGATTAATTACAAAAACTTGTCTTTCTATGTTAAACCCATGGGCTTTAAGCATACGGGTCTTTTCCCGGAACAGGCCGTAAACTGGGATTACATGATTGACAAAATTAAAAATGCAGGCCGTCCCATAAGAGTTTTGAATCTTTTCGCCTACACAGGCGGTGCAACTGTTGCTTGTCTTTCTGCAGGTGCTTTTGTTTGTCACGTTGACAGTTCAAAGGGCATGACCGCATGGGCAAAAGAAAATGTGGCATTATCCGGTCTTGCCGATCGGCCCATGCGTTTCATCATTGATGATGTAAGAAAGTTCGTTGAAAGAGAAATTCGCCGAGGCAACACATATGATGCAATTATAATGGATCCTCCCTCCTACGGAAGAGGCGCAGGAAAGGAAGTATGGAGCCTTGAAGAAAACCTTTTCGACCTGGTTGCACTTTGCTCAAAGGTACTTTCCGATAATCCCCTGTTCTTCCTGATTAATTCTTATACAACAGGTCTTGCCCCCACTGTTTTGGAAAACATATTATACATAACCGTAGGATCAAGATTCAAAGGCAACATAACATCAGGCGAAGTGGGGCTTCCCGTAACAAACTCTCCCATAATCCTCCCCTGCGGCATCTACGGAAGATGGGATATAGATTAATTTTTTCAACAAAGAAAAAATTAATCGGCGCATTGACGGAGTATTGATGACGAAGTCAATGCCTATGAAAAACGCAAACAAGCGTTTTTTCGCCCTTCACTCGATTTATATGATTCACTTATATTTTTTCAACAAAGAAAAAATTAATCTGTGCATTGACGAAGTATTGATGACGAAGTCAATGCCTATGAAAAACGCAAACAAGCGTTTTTAGGCGCTACTCTCGATTTATAAAAATACGGCACTTTGTATATGTGCCGTATTTTTCAGTGTTTCTTTTTGTCGAAAACTCACAAACCACTATATGTAGTATTTGTTAAAAAATAAACATACAATATATATTGACAAATCAATATTTATAGTTTATAATAATAATGGTCATATGACTGACGGAAGTGGATTAACCACAGGGAGTATGACATGTATTGCCGACCGTCTGGGCACTTTAAGGTCCGACCGTCTGCATTTTTTTATGCAGAAATTCGGAAAAATCAAAGAAAGGACGGTCAAAATGGTTAAAGGAAGAATTCATTCCATTGAATCCATGGGACTTGTTGATGGTCCCGGAATCCGAGGGGTAGTTTTTTTCCAGGGATGTAATTTAAGATGTAAGTTTTGTCACAACCCCGAAACCTGGATTCCATCCTCAGGCAAGGAGATAACATCAGAAGCTTTGGCAGCTAACCTTATTAAGCTTAAGCCCTATTTTGATAAAAGCGGTGGCGGTGTTACGGCATCCGGAGGAGAACCTTTACTTCAGCCTGATTTCCTTACTGACCTTTTCAGGCGCCTTAAGACAGCAGGAATTCATACTTGCATTGATACCGCAGGAGCGGGTTTAGGAGATTATGACGAAATTCTCTCCCTCACCGACTTGATTTTATACGATGTTAAGGCAATCGAAAAGGACAAATACAAAGAGCTTTGCGGAAGGGATATAAGTGAAACAGAATCCTTTTTAGAGGCTGTATGCAGGAATAATACTCCTTTGATTGTAAGACAAGTGGTAATCCCGTCTTACAACGATACCGATGAGTATATGATTGCTCTTAAAGAGTATATAAAAAATAAAATTCCGACAGCTATCGGAACAGAGCTTTTACCCTATCATCTTTTAGGTCAGCATAAATACAAAAATCTGGGGATTAAAGTTCCTTTGGAAAATATCCCCCCAATGGATAAAGAAAAATGCAGGATGCTTTATGGAAAGCATTTCCCAAACATATAAGGAGGAACCAATTATGGCAGAAAGAAAATTATTCAAAGGCGGAAAATGGGAACGTGAAATTGACGTTCGTGACTTTATACAGAGAAATTACACCGAATATACCGGTGGTTCCTCATTCCTTGCTTCTCCCACCGAAAAAACAGAAAAGGTTTGGGCTAAATGTGTTGAACTTTTGGCAGAGGAGCTTAAGAATGGCGGCGTTTTAGATGTTGATACCACCAAAATTTCCGGTATCTGCAACTTTGAACCCGGTTATATTGATAGGGACAATGAGGTTATTGTCGGCCTTCAGACCGATGCTCCCTTAAAGCGTATGATTAACCCTTACGGCGGTATGAGAATGGTTGAAAAAAGCTTGGCTGCATATGGCTATGAAATGGACGAAACCATTCACGCTCATTTCTCGGAATACAGAAAAACCCATAACCAGGGCGTTTTCGATGCTTATCCCGAATCAATCAGAGTTGCTCGTCATGCCGGATTAATCACAGGTCTTCCCGACGCTTACGGCAGAGGCAGAATCATCGGCGACTATAGAAGAGTTGCTCTTTACGGTACAGCACGTCTTATCGAAGAGAAAAAGAAAGAGCTTATGGAAATGGACGGAGAAATGAACGAGCATACCATAAGACTCCGCGAAGAAATCTCCATGCAGATAAAGGCTCTCCGTGACATGGAAAAGATGGCTGCAAGTTACGGCGTTGACATCAGCAAAGCTGCAGTATCTGCCCGTGAAGCAGTTCAATCTCTTTACATGGCTTATCTTGCAGGTATAAAAGAAAACAACGGTGCCGCAACATCTCTTGGAAGAACTTCAACATTCCTTGATATATACATTCAGCGTGATCTTGATGCAGGCATAATAACCGAGGAGGAAGCTCAGGAGCTGGTTGATCAGCTCATAATCAAGCTTCGTCTCATAAGACATTTAAGAACTCCCGAATACAA
>JAZRHF010000135.1:0-2375 GCA_045644565.1 Clostridia bacterium
CTCGAAGGTCAAGCTCCGTTGATGCGGAAAGGGTTTTAGAAACCTTTGTTTTATCAAAGGACTTAACCTTTTTATCCGGCACCTTCATTTTATCCTCGACCACTCTTAAAGCAGAGATATTTACCGTTACTTTAAGTATACCCGTTTGCACGATTAAATTACCCTTGGCATCAGGAAGCGTTATTACATTCGCCCTCTGTCCCAGAGTTATAACCTCAACCTCCTGACCAAGAAGGAGATTTTTGGGAATTTTATTATTTTTAGGCATCAGGACATTTTCTGACAATTTATCGGAAAGGGAATTTTCTTCTTCACGAAGCTTCTTTCTTATGTCCTCTGCAGTTTTCTTTGCCTTGGATTTATCGTCCTCCTCCAATGCACGTCTTGCCTCTTCAAGCAATTCTTCAGTCTGCTTTTTAGCCGCTTCCACAATTCTCTTTGCTTCTCTTCTTGCATCCTGTAAAAGGCTGTCTTTCTGCTTATCTATTCTGCTCTTGTCATCCGTAAGCTTCTTTTTGGCGTTATAGTTTTCCAGGCGGATTTGCTCTGCCTCTGCCTTTGCCTTTTCAGCTTCCTGCTTATTTTTCTCAAGCTCTGTTACAAGGTCTTCAAAGCGAATGTTTTCCGCAGTAAGATTTTCCTTTGCTTTATCAATAATATAACTGCTTATACCAAGCTTTGATGCAATGGCAAAAGCATTACTTTTTCCCGGAATACCGATTAAAAGCTTATAGGTGGGACTTAATGTGGCAAGGTCAAATTCACAGGCGGCATTTTCCACTCTGTCGGTCGAAAGTGCATATAGCTTAACCTCGCTGTAATGGGTTGTTGCGGCAGTTTTCGCACCGCATCCTCTTATAAATTCAAGAATCGCCATAGCAAGAGCCGCACCCTCTGCAGGGTCGGTTCCTGCACCAAGTTCATCGAATAAAACCAGGGACTTATCGTCTGCTTCGTTTAATATATTTACGATGTTAACCATATGGCTTGAGAATGTGGATAAGGATTGCTCTATGCTCTGTTCATCGCCGATATCGGCAAATACCTTTTCAAATACCGCTATTTTACTTCCTTCCTTTGCAGGAATCATAAGACCTGTCTGAGCCATTAACGTAAAAAGTCCCAAGGTTTTAAGCGTTACGGTTTTACCGCCGGTGTTGGGTCCTGTTATAACAAGAGTGTCAAACGCATCTCCCAGATAAACGTCCACGGGAACAACCTTTTTCTTTTCTATCAAAGGATGTCTGCCCTTTAAGATTTCAATAACGCCATCTTCATTAAGGCTCGGAATCGTAGCATCCATATCAAGAGCAAGTTTTGCCCTTGCAAATATCATGTCCGCCTGAAGGATATATTTATAGTTGTCGCCAATCTGCACTCTGTAATCGGAAATCTCCGAAGTGAAATTGGATAAAATTCTTTCAACCTCTTCCTTTTCCTCACCCGAAAGCTTATGGATTTCGTTGTTTATTTCCACAACCTGCATAGGCTCAACGAAAACAGTTGCGCCTGAGCCCGATGCATCATGAACAATACCCGAAACGCTTCCTCTGTGCTCCGATTTTACGGGAAGAACATATCTTCCGTTACGCATGGTAACAAGGCTTTCCTGAAGGGCGTTTCTGTACTTTTCAGACTTTATCATTTCGGCAAGTACGTCTCTTATTTTATTGGACAGTTTCTCCATTCTGCGACGGATTGCATAAAGTTCGCTTGATGCATCGTCTGCCACATCGTCGTCTGAAATTATACATCTGTCAATTTCTCTTTCAAGAGTCGGAAGAGGCGCCATACATTCGCTTACCAGATCCAAAAGAGGATAATACTCCTCATCGTGGTTTTGCATATATGCCTTTAAGAGCCTCGTTATCCTTAAAGCATGACCGATATTTTTTATTTCACGGCAGGACAAACAAGCCCCTACCTCTGCCCTTTTCAAAATCGGAACAACGTCCGTTAAAGGAGAAATCGGTGCTTCAAGATGCTTTACCGTAAAGCGGAAGGCTTCGTCTGTTTCAGCCAAAAGCCTTTCTGCTTCAATTTTATCGGTTACGGGCTTAAGGTTTAAGGCAAGTTCTTTTGTCTTCTGACACACTGCCTTTTCCGAAAGCATTTTCAATATTTTGTTGTATTCAAGTACTTTTAAATTTCTGTCTTCCATAGTCATGCCTCGTTATTTTCATCGCATATTTATACTATTTTATTTTACCATTTTTTCACCAATAAGTCAAATAAAAAATACACGAGGTTTTGATTCCTCGTGTATATATTTTCATAATTTCAATTCTTTTATGTCATAATCCGGAATAGTATCATTTTCGATATAGTCAAAAATATCTTCCATATCCTCGGAAAAATGATAAAGACTTAAGCAG
>JAZRHF010000136.1:0-4262 GCA_045644565.1 Clostridia bacterium
CTGAGCTTACATTTTTGTCATTATATGTCTGCCAGAAGGAAATTTCCGAGAAGCTTACACGGTATGCATTGTATTTTGTTATTTCAAATTCCACATAACGAGCCTTTACGGGATTGTCAAGGTAAATAAATTTCTCGTCAAGATTTCTCTTGGGGAAGCTGTAATTTTCAACCAAGGGCTCAAAGTTTTCACCGTCTTCACTAATCCAGATATTGAACTCAAGCCAATAACCGTGCATATCGGCAGACTGTCTCGGAGTTATGGAAATTGCAGAAAAGGTCTGAACTTTTCCAAGGTCGGTTGAAAGGATTACAGGCTCTGTTCTTCCGCTTAAATCATCTGTCTGCCAGAGACCCGATGTTGTTCCGTCAAACACCATTCCTGCAGCACTGTTCGCCCATGTAGGCAAATCGTTTTCAGCCTTAAAGATAGAGGAATCAATTTTATGCAGAGAGTTTTCGTTCATTGTCTTCTCTAAATCCTCGAAAGCTACAATCTGTGTAGCGGAATCTCCGGGGAAGAATTCAAGCTCTGCCATTGTGGCATAGCCATTTTGTCCTTCTAAAACTTCAAAGCGAATTTTCTTTGCTTCAACACCACAATTGAATTCTATTTTTTCTGTTGCAATCTCACCAAGTAACTCACCTTCCATAAGAAGGGTAAATTCGTCGTCATCTTCTCTTGCCATATAAAGTCTGTATGCCTTTATTTTACCTGCCGAATTTCCCGGTCTCGGAGTTACGGCAAAGCCTGTAATAACAGAAAGCTCGGGAAGTGTAATATCAACATCATAAGGAGGCATATCGTGGCCTAAAACCTTACCGTCAGCTTCGTCATAATGAGTGTGCCAGAAGGTGGATGCATCACCGTCAAAAGCTTTGGTGATTGCTCCCCAACCCGATTTTTCACTTGTTGCAGTTATCTGCCATTTGGATGTATCAAACTTACCGTTTTTGATATGGCCGTCAGCTACATCTTCTTTTTCAACCGCAACCGCACTTGTAATAAAGTCAATTTCCGCACAGGTTCCGTGACCTCCTGCAGCTTTTGTTATAACAATTGTAATTTTCTTTGCTGTTACACTCTTACCGAAATCAACAGTCTGCCACGCGGCATCTTCCTGCTTAAAGGTTGCTTTTGTTACAAGGTTACCCTTGTCGCTTCCGTCGGCTGATGCATAAATTTCCGCTTCAAGCCAACGTCCCGACTGTCCGTCAGGTCTGGGCAGATATTTCATAGCGGTAACTGTTTCAGCCTTGGTAAATGTAAATTCAAGGGTATGAGGAAGCTCCGCCTTGCTTGTTACGGTTGAGCCCTCCGCCTTGTAAAATGTATGCCAGTAGGTATCTTCTTTTCCGTCAAAGGTTTTTTCAACAAGTCCCCAGCTGATTTCCGTGCTTGCCTTTACGATCCAGGTAGACTTATCAAGAGTTGCAACTGTGCTTTCGGTTTTCGGACTTTCAGCAGCACCGCTTCCGCTTATGAAGTCTATTTCTGCACAGGTACCGTGACCTCCTGCAGCTTTTGTTATAACGATTGTGATTTTCTTTGCAGTTACACTCTTACCAAAGTCTACTGTCTGCCATGCGGCATCTTCCTGCTTAAAGGTTGCCTTTGTTACAAGGTTACCCTTGTCGCTTCCGTCGGCAGATGCATAAATTTCTGCTTCAAGCCAGCGTCCCGACTGACCGTCAGGTCTGGGAAGATACTTCATAGCCGTTACAGTTTCAGCCTTGGGGAATGTAACCTCAATAATATGCGGAAGCTCCGCCTTACTTGTTACGGTTGTGCCCTCCGCCTTGTAAAATGTATGCCAGTAAGTGTCTTCTTTTCCGTCAAAAGCTTCGTCAATAAAGCCCCATGAAATTTCAGAGGATGCTTTATAAGTCCAGTCACTTCTGTCAAGATACTCCTCCGCAAAGGAAGGAACTGTAAGCACAGATAAAATTATGGCAATTACGCTTATTAATGATAATATTTTTTTCACAGCAATTCCCTCCTTACTGAATGTGGGATGCAACGCTTTGAATGAGCGATGCATCTATTGTATTTCTCGAAACGGCATAAAGTCCGTTTCCAAGGCTACTATAATTCCATCCGAACACTTCGGAAACGTATGTAAGCGGAACATAGATAAGTCCGTCAACAACTGTTACGGGAGCTGAAATTGTCTTAACTCTGCCGTTGTTTCTCACCTCAAGTGAGCCAATTACGTTATATGTCCATTCCTTGTTGGTGATTTCCTTATAGTCCTCGGAAAGGTCGTGTCTTGAAAGGTGTAAAATATTCTGCTCTGAATCATATTCAACCTTGGCAAGACCATAGCCTAAAATATCCTCGTATGTCATAAAGGGAACGTATACGGTTCCGTTCATTTCAAAGGGAGTAATTCTTGTATCTTTTTCGTAAGCATATACCTTACCGCCGTCAATTATCATTTTTTCGCTTCCTGCTTTAACTATTGTTGTTCCGGAAAGAGCCGCTCTTTCATCTGCAGTCAATGCAGTCTGTGCAATTTCTGTATAGAGATAATTAAATCTTCCTGTGGGAGCAACGCTTCCTTCGGAATAGAAGTCAAGAAGGTCATCCGAAGTTATGGAATCTACCCACTTAAATTCAAAGTCTGCTAAGCCTGTTTCGCCGATTAATGCTTTAGGTAAAGACATCTGCAAAACGTTGCCTGATACTTTATACTCTGCATTTCCGATTACACTCCATGCTCCGTTTTCATATTTTGCAACAGTTCCTGCGCCCATTTTATTTACGGCATAGTCATAGCCTTCCCAACCTGTTGCATAATTTCTGTCTGCATTTATGTAAAGATTCATCCAGCCTTCGTTATCGGTTGTAATGTTTTTAACTGTCTTTGCATAGAAGTAGAAGTTATTGTCGTCTCTTGCAACTTTCGAACGAGTTACTGCATTATTAACCTTTGTTGTGTAGTGGATATTTTTATCAGTTGCAGTATCCTTATAGCCGTATGCATCACGCTCATACTGACCTGAATAATTTATAAATTCGGGTGCAACATTTTCCCACGCCGAAGCATCTCCTGCTATATCAATCGTAATTTTTTCGCTTGCAACAGGAGCAGGACGAACGCCCTTATACTTTCTTATAAAGTCAACTAAAAGATTGTAGTAGTCATCCTTCATAGAATGTCTTGTAGGCTCAAAGTCACGGCTGTTTTCTTCGTCAAAAAGGTCAACGAAAGCAACCTTATGTCCCTGATAATCGGAATATTTGGGAGTTGTCCATTCATTCCATCCGTCAACCATAATAAGCGCAGGATCAACATCCAAAGCCAGTGCTGACTGTTCACGGAAGAAATATGCATTTCGTGCATTATTTGCAGAATAATCCTCACCGAAAGCTTCAGAGAAGCCTCTTCCCTTTGCATAAGGGTCAGAAAGCACACCTACTTTCGTTCCCTTGTCAACGGTTGACTGATTGATTGCAGCACCAACGGTTACAGATTCTACTCTTCCGTCTGCTCTCTCAATACCACGGAGAGGCTGCGGATAGTTATCAAGCCAGGAAATATCGTTTAAGTATCCGTCGGAATTCATACGGTTACCGTGCTGTCTGTAATTGTAAAGCTCTTCGACCGTCTTTCTTACTTCGAGCAATTCATTGTCATTTGTTGCAACTTTTGACTGTGACGGAGGATAGCCTACAATAAAAGGCTTTCCGTCCCAGGTAAACCACATATCGCGATATTTTTCATTCATATGTACATTGTAATAAATGGACATCATTTCATCATAGCTGTGACCGGAGGTACCTGCCATACCGTTATATGCTGTAAGTCGGGGAACATTTATACCTTCAGCCTTCGCCTCACACATAGCATCAAGTAAAACCTTTAAGGGGTATGAAAATGTAATTCCGCCGTTTGTGTAGTCAAGGGCAAGAGCATCAACACCGGCTGAAGCAAAAAGCTCCATCTGCTTTTTGTATACCCAGAAATCATAGCTTGTGTAGAAGCCGTAAACAGGCTCGCCCCAGTAATATTTACTTAAATGATTCCCCCATGCATCGTGAGCAAATTCATATCTTGCCTCGGGTGCTTTTTTCAAAATATCCGTAACTACCTGGTTGTAGTTGGAAGAAGTTCCCGTATGCCAGTTATGGTAGAAAACCATAACCTTTCTTGTTCCCTCTTTAACGGGGCCTGCTTCTTCAAAATCAGCAACCTTACGTCCGAAGCTGTCCGTTGCAGCCCAGGTATCCGAATAGCTGTCTATAATAGCAGAATCGGG
>JAZRHF010000137.1:0-2243 GCA_045644565.1 Clostridia bacterium
GGCGAAAGATTTGTAATTTTGCCTTATGTGGACACCGGTTTTACATATTTCACAAATGTAAATCATAAGCGACGCCGTCAGCTTATAAGCTCTTTTGAATGGATAGCCCGCAAAAAGCTCCCAATATGCGCAGAAAACGAAAAAATGTGTGCTAATATCAACAGCTTCCCTTGCCGCAATGTAATAACGATGTTTAATCTCGCAAGTGACGATGTAAAAGCTCCGAAGCTCAGATATACGCCAATAGGAAGCCTCAAATATATCAACAGATCGGGAGAGCTTCTGCACCTTGAGGCAAAAAGCGAAAACGGCACACTTATACTTGATAGAGAAATAAGGGCACTGGGTGTTCTGATCATAGTTGACGAGGTGCAGTAAATGAACGACATAAATTTCAGAGGCAACCTAACAAGATTTAAAGAAGCTATCACCAATGGAAGGGTAAAGATCGGCTTTGCGGGAGGCTCGATAACAACAGCTTCCACTCTCTCAAATTGGCCAACTTATGTAAGGGGCTGGTTTGTTGACCGATTTAAGGATGTGCGGCTGACCGTTATAAATTCCGCAATAGGTGCAACAGGAAGCCTTTACTCTCTCTCTCTCTCTCTCTCTCTTGCAAAGAAGGAGTTTATTGACACCTCATGCGATCTTGTGTTCGTTGAATATGCCGTAAACGATAACGGAATAGACAGCGACGAGAGAATGAGGACAAGAGAAGGACTCATCCGAAAGCTGCTTGCCGCAAATATTGATGTTGTCCTAGTATATACCTTCTATCAGGATATGTTCAAGGAAGTCGACAGAGGGGAAATACCGGGCTCGATATCCGATTTTGAAAGGCTTGCAGAGCATTATAATATTGGCTCGGTATACATGGCAAATGCCGCATATGACAAAGTAAAAAGAGGAATGATTTCATGGAAAATGTGGCTTCCCGACGGAACACACCCACAGCATCTCGGTAGTTATTTCTATGCCGAAAAGGTAATAGAATATCTTGAAGGAGAGCTTTTAAGGGAAAATGCCGCACCGATTCCGAAAGCGGAGAACATACCGCTTCCTCTGCATGAGTGGAAAGCTCGAATACTCCATAGATGGCGGTGAATGGCAGGAATATGCATATGAAAGATATTGGTGGGTACCAGAGGAAAACTTTACAAACGCTGTTAAATTTGCTGATGACCTGGAATATGGAAAGCACACCTTCCGCCTGAAGGTCACCCATGGCGATGCCGAAGGCTTCACATCTTCCGATTGCAGAATTCTTAAAATATTTGCCGTAAAGTGAGGAATCCTTGTGAAAGAGTTGATAAAACCGGGGTTCTTTGGTATACAGGCCTCTGCAGATGCAAGAAGAAGAGAGTTCGATATACTGAACAAACAATATCTGTATAGTGACAAAACAGCCGATATAATTTTTTTTGGAGATTCCATAACTCAACATTGGGATCTGAATCTGTATTTTGATCCCAATATTTTAAAAATGAACCGCGGTATCGGTGGAGATAGTACTGTCTACGCCGCCAAAAGATTCGATGCGGATGTTTTACAGCTTGATGCAAAGATCATTGTTATTCTTCTTGGCATAAACGATTTGCTTTCAACTGCGCCCGATTTGTGGTGGAAATCCCCCGGGCAGGATGTGGATGCGGTAATGAAAAGCATGGAAGAAAGCTTTAGGAATATGCTTTCAAAATGCGAGGAGAAGGAAGTTTATATATGTTCACTTCTTCCACAAAACATTGCACCTCCTTTCGATAGAGAAGCATTTAAGAAAATGATACTGAAAACGAATGATATGCTGCAAAAGCTCTGCCAAGAATATAATGCAGAATACGTTGATTATTATTCCGCTTTGGAGCAAGAAGGATTTTTGCCAGGCGGATTCTCATGTGACGGTATACACCCTAACGGAAAATGCTATGAAATTATGGCTAATATACTTAAGGAGAAGATCGCTATATTATGAAAAAAGTATATATGATTGGAAATACTCATTTTGACCCTGTGTGGCTTTGGAAATGGGATGAGGCTATGTTCTCAATTACCGCAACCTTTCGTTCCGCACTCGAAAGAATGAGAGAATATCCCGAATTTAAATATTCGTTTGCGACTCCGCCGGTTTTTGAGTGGATAAAAAAGACTAATCCCGAGATGTTTGAAGAAATTAAACAGCGCGTGGAAGAAGGAAGATGGGACCTCGGAAAGGGTTGGTGGGTACAGCCTGACTGTTACACTCCGTC
>JAZRHF010000138.1:0-9619 GCA_045644565.1 Clostridia bacterium
GCGTAGAAGTAATAATCCCAGATAAGTTCTTTTGTGGGACGGCTTTTTAAGGATTTTAAGTTAAAGCCGTATTTACCGATAACGGATATCGCCTTACCCAAAGCACCTGCTTCATTTTTTACGGTAAAGAAAAATACAAAGTGATTATTTTCTTCTTTCAATGCTCCCGCACTTCTTGAAAATACCGCAAAACGAGTGGTATTATTTGCACTCTGATTTATATTTTCTTCAATTACGGAAAGACCGTAAAGAAGAGCCGCTTCTTTGCTTCCTATTGCGGCTGTAAAGTAATCCGAAGACTCTGCAACAAGCTTTGCCGCAAGGGCAGTATTAGTACATTCTTCTTTAATGAGGTTGTTTTTTTCTATATAGCCTGCGCATTGACTTAACGCCTGTGTATGGCTTATTACCTTTTTAATATCTCCCTTATTTGACCCTTTTTTTGCCAACAAATTATGACTTACTTCAAGGTCATATATTCCCGTTATATGAAGAGATCCGAAAAAGGCAATATCCATAACCTGAGCAACATCACCTGCATAGCTGTTTTCTATGGGGAGTACCGCACAATCACAATCTCCTTTTTCTACGGCTTCATAAGCTTCCTTAAAGCTCTGATAAGGTATCGGATTTGCGTTGTTAAATATCCTTGATGCGGCAATATGTGCAAATGCACCGGGAACTCCCGAATATGCCACTCTCATCCCGTCAAGAAGCATTTTCTGATATGACTTGGAAATTCCCATCGTACTTTTTATAAACTCAACATAGTAGTCTTTAAGCACCGCATCTTCTATATAGGAAGAATTTTTCTCTATAACAAACTTTTCTCTGTCGGAATCAAAAACAGGAAGTCCGTTTTCCTTTTTATATTCTGCAACCAGCTTTGCGGCTTTCATTCTTCTTTCAAATAATTCCGCCATTTCCTTGTCGATTGCATTAATTTCATTTCTTGCCATATCAAGCTTGTTCATTTGATCAAAACCTTTCAGAAAAAATAAAAGCGTTTTCGCCGAAAAGCGAAAACGCTGAAATTACGCCATAAATTACACAGCCATTTTTGCTTTTCGTATTGAACTCATCTTAAAAAAGTAAAAATAAAAAAATCGAAAGTACGCAAAAAAAGACACTTCAAAAAAAGTGCCTTTAAATTCATTATTGCATAAAGATACCGCAGATGTTGATTTTACATTAATTGTGCGTGTCATATACGGCATCCCCTTTCATCTTTTGTATAATTATACAACAACGAAAAAGCCTTTTCAATCGGCATATTCACTAATTTTACCCATCAACCTTTGTGTAGTTTGTATACTTTATTTCCTTTGTCATTGACAAAGATTAAGTTCGGTGTTAAAATCTTTGGTATAAACTTTATAAGGAAGGTTTAATATGAATATTTATCACAGTGTATATGAGTTAGTCGGCAAAACACCCCTTCTTGAACTTATTAATCTCGAAAAAGAATATAACTTAAAAGCTAAAATTTTCGCAAAGCTCGAATCATTTAATCCTGCAGGCAGTGCAAAGGACAGAGTTGCCCTTTCGATGATTAAGGATGCGGAAGAAAAAGGTCTTCTGAAAGAAGGCTCCGTTATAATAGAGCCCACAAGCGGAAACACCGGTGTAGGTCTTGCCTGTTTCGCTTCCGTAAAGGGCTATAAAGTTATTTTAACGATGCCCGACACCATGAGCGTGGAAAGAAGAAATTTACTTAAAGCCTATGGCGCAGAGCTTTATCTTACAGAAGGAGCCAAAGGAATGGCAGGAGCCATTGAAAAAGCCAACGAACTTGCCGCAAAAATCCCCGGCAGTTTCATTCCTTCACAGTTTGAAAATCCCGCAAACCCCGATGCACATTATAAGACAACAGGCCCTGAAATATATGAAGATACCGACGGAAATGTTGATATTTTCGTTGCTTGTGTAGGCACCGGAGGAACATTAAGCGGCACAGGCAGATACTTAAAAGAGAAAAACTCCGACATAAAAGTTATCGCTGTTGAGCCCTTTGATTCCCCCCTCTTATCAGGCGGAAAGGCAGGTCCTCATAAAATACAGGGCATTGGAGCAAACTTTATTCCCGACACCCTTGACAAAGATATTTATGATGAAATCATCACCGTTAAATCAGATGATGCCTTTGCAATGGGTAGATTCCTTGCAACAAAAGAAGGTATTTTATCCGGAATATCTTCAGGAGCCGCTCTTTCTGCGGCACTCACCCTTGCCTCCAAGGAAGAAAATAATGGCAAAAATATCGTAGTTCTTCTTCCAGATACCGGAGAGCGTTATCTTTCTAGCGAAATGTTTAATTAAACTTGACAAATATGACAAAAAATGCTATCATTATCTAAATTAAATTTAGGAGGTATTATAATGAAAAAACTCATTTCCATCACACTTGCACTTGTAATGATCGTTGCATCATTAGCGCTCTTTACAGGTTGCGGCGAAAAAGCAAAGGCTATCACAATCGCAGTTCCCAACGATACAACAAACGAGGCTCGTGCACTTTTACTTTTAGAGCAGCTTGGATACATCAAGCTTGCTGAAGGTGCAGGCATCACAGCTACCATCAGAGACATTGCAGAAAATCCCCATAGCATTGAATTCAAAGAGGTTGAAGCAGCTCAGCTTCCCAACGTCCTTTCCAGTGTTGACTATGCGGTAATAAACTCAAACTATGCAATTTCAGCTAACCTTAATCCTGTTATGGATTCCCTCGCTATGGAAGGTGCATTCTCCGCATACAGCAACATTTTAGCAGTTAAGGCCGGCAACGAAGAAGCTCCCGTAATCAAGGCATTGATAGCTGCTCTTGAAAGCAAAGAAGTTGCTGATTTCATTTCTGCTCAGTACGAAGGTGCAGTTGTAAGCACTGTTGAAAATACAACTGATGGTTTTGATGCTTCTATTGATTATGAAGCTCTTAAGGGTGCCACTGTTTCCGTTGCAGCATCTCCCACTCCTCATGCAGAAATCCTTAAAATAGCACAGAAAATCCTTGCAACAAAGGAAATCACTCTTGAAATTTTAGAATATACAGATTATGTACAGCCCAACAACGTGGTAAACTCAGGCGAAGTTGATGCTAACTATTTCCAGCACCTTCCCTACCTTGAAGACTTTAATGCCGAAAACGGAACCGAAGTTGTTTCTGTTTCTGCAATCCATGTAGAACCCATGGGATTATACGGCGGTAAGCAGTCAAATCTTGATGCTATCGCAGCTGAATAAAAATAGTCTTTGAAAAGGCGCCGGTTGCTTGGCAACCGTCGTATTTTCAAATTTACCTCAGGGAGAGATATTATGATTAAAATAGAAAACTTAACCAAAACTTTTAATACATCCGGTGGAGATGTCAATGCATTAAATGACATCAATCTTACCATTAACGACGGTGACATCTACGGAATTATAGGCATGAGCGGTGCAGGAAAAAGCACATTGGTACGTTGCATAAATCTTTTGGAGCGTCCCACCGAAGGCAGAGTAATAATTAACGGAGAAGATATAACTTCTTTAAACTCCGCCCAGCTCCGCCGTATGAGAAGAAAGGTTACCATGATTTTCCAGAGCTTTAACCTTTTAATGCAAAGAACATGTCTTAAGAATATCTGCTTTCCTTTAGAGCTTGCAGGTGTAAGTAAGACTGCCGCAAAAAAAAGAGCCCTGGAGCTTTTGGATATAGTAGGTCTTCCGGATAAAGCAAACTCCTATCCTGCACAACTTTCAGGCGGTCAGATGCAAAGAATTGCCATTGCACGTGCTCTTGCAACCGATCCCGAAGTTTTATTGTGCGACGAAGCAACAAGTGCCCTCGATCCCAAAACAACAAGATCTATTCTCTCGCTTATAAAAGACATAAATAAGCGCCTTGGCATTACGGTTATCGTAATTACCCATCAAATGAGTGTTGTTGAGGATATTTGTAACAAAGTCGCCATTCTTGATAACGGACAGGTTGTGGAAGAAGGTCCGGTAACAGAAGTTTTTTCAAATCCCAAATCCGAAGCTGCTAAGCGTTTGGTTTACCCCGAAGGTGCCGAAGCTCTTTTACCCGATCTTACGGATCAGAGAAAGTTCCGTGTTGTATATAACGGTGCTATTGCGGCAAATTCTCCGGCTATTACAAATATGGCAATAGATTTAGGCATCACCGCAAACATCTTAGGTGCATCCACTAAGGCAATAGGCGAAAAAGCCTTCGGAAGCATCCTTTTAAGCATTCCTGCCGATGCGGATTTCTCCAAAGTGAAGGAGTATCTTACTTCTCAGGAAAACATATTAGTTGAGGAGGTTTAATTATGCTTGACTATCTTAATACTTACATAGCAGGAATTGAAAATAAACTTCTTCACGATGCTTTATGGGTAACCGTTAACGAGATTCCCCTCGCAATCTGGGAAACAGTATATGTAACCATTCTTTCAACTCTTTTTGCCGTAATTATCGGGCTTCCTTTAGGGGTTCTTTTAGTTGCCGGTGAAAAGAACGGTGTTATGCCTCTTCCTTCCTGGTTAATGAGCCTTATAAACACCGTAATAAACCTTTTAAGATCAGTTCCCTTCCTCATCCTTATGATTATGGCATTTCCGCTTACGGAACTGATTTTAGGCACCAGAATCGGTACTGTCGCAATGATTGTACCGCTCGTCATTGCAGCCTTCCCCTTCGTTGCAAGACTTGTTGAGAGCAGTTTAAGGGAAATTAATCCAAACATAATTGAAGCGGCAGAAAGTATGGGAGCAACTCCCTTTCAGATCATCGCAAAGGTCATGATTCCCGAAAGCGTCCCCTCTTTAATTTCCAACTTTACAATCGCCATCACTACAGTTTTGGGTTATTCGGCTATGAGTGGTATAATAGGCGGCGGTGGTCTCGGTAAAATAGCTATAAACTACGGCTACTATCGTTACCGTGATGCAGAAATGTATATCTCGGTAATACTCTTGGTTGTTTTGGTTATTGCATTCCAATCTTTCGGCAACTACCTTGCCAAAAAGAGCGACAAAAGACTTAAAAACAAATAAAAATAACGCAGGTAAATCCTGCGTTATTTTTTTAACCTATAACTTTATATCCCTGCTCCTCAACTGCTTTTTTAAGGATATCATCAGAAATATTATCTTTAAGCTTAATTATTGCCGTACCGTCTTCGTGGCTCACTATTGCTTCAGAAACTTCTTCAAATTCTTCAAGTACCTTCTTAACTCTGCCGGAACAATGCGGACACATCATTCCTTCGATTTTTAATGTTTTTTCCATAATCAATTTCTCCTTTTTGTATTTTATTTTTTTAGGTTTAATTTTTTCAAGGTTTGCAAGGTTAAGCCTTAAAGCATTACTTACAACACAAAAGCTCGAAAGACTCATAAAAAGAGCTCCAAGCATAGGATTTAAGGTAAGTCCCATAAAAGCAAAAGCTCCTGCCGCTATCGGAATACCCAAAACATTATATATAAATGCCCAGAACAGATTTTCATGAATGTTTTTAAGTGTCGCCCCGGAAAGATTTATAAGTCTGCAAACATCTGTCAAGCCGCTTTTCATGATAACTACGTCTGCAGAGTCGATTGCAACATCGGTTCCGGTTCCGATTGCAACACCTATATTTGCCCTTGTAAGGGCGGGAGCATCGTTTATCCCGTCTCCCACCATAATTACTTTTCCTTCTTCAGACAAAGCCGAAACAACCCTTTCCTTGTCCTCAGGCATAAGGTTGGCAAATACCTTGTCGATTCCTGCTTCTTTTGCTATTGCCTTCGCAGTTGTTTCGTTATCTCCTGTAAGCATAACAACCTTAAGTCCCATCCTTTTAAGCATTCCTATGGCATAAACACTGTCATCCTTTATTACATCGGAAACTGCAATAATTCCCAAAATCTTATGGGTTCTTTTGAAAAACACAACTGTTTTCCCTTCACTTTTGAGCTTATCGGATGTTTCCTTAAGTTTTTCGTCCAAAACTTCTCCGGAGCAAATAAATTCTTCTTTTCCGCCATATGCTTCAAGCCCGTTTACAATTCCCCTTATTCCGTTACCCGGCAGTACGGAAAACTCCTTTGTATCATGAAGATTAATTCCCTTTTCTTTACCATAGCTTACAATGGCCTTAGATAAAGGATGCTCACTTTTTGCTTCAAGAGAAAACGCAACTTCTAAAAGTTCATTTTCAGGCACTTCTGTTACCGTATATACATCCGTTACTTTCATTTCTCCCTTGGTAACGGTTCCTGTTTTATCTAGAGCTACTATCATGCATCTGCCCGCTTCTTCAAGGGCCGATGCACTCTTGAATAGTATTCCGTTTTTAGCACCCTTTCCGCTTCCCACCATGATGGCAACAGGGGTTGCTAACCCAAGAGCGCAAGGACAGCTTATTACAAGCACGGAGATTCCTCTTGCAAGGGCAAATCCTAAGCTTTCTCCTGCTGTAAGCCATATCACCGTACTTAAAACAGCTATGATAATTACAAACGGAACAAATACTCCCGAAACCTTGTCGGCAATTTTAGCAATCGGTGCCTTTCCCGATGAAGCTTCGGTGACAAGCTTGATAATCTCTCCCAGGGAGGTATCCTCTCCCACCTTTTCTGCCCTACACAAAAGATAACCGGACTGATTAATGGTTGATGCCGAAACCTTATCTCCTGTCTTTTTGTCAACAGGAAGACTTTCACCGGTAAGAGGCGATTCATCAACGGCACTTATACCATCTGTCACTATGCCGTCTGCCGGGATACTTTCACCCGGTTTTACGGAAAATATATCCCCTACCTGTAAATCTGTTGCTTCAATAAGAACTTCCTTCCCGTCTTTAATAATTATTGCGGTTTTAGGTGCCATTTTAATAAGACTTTCTATGGCGTCTGTAGTTTTCCCTTTACTCCTTGCCTCAAGCATTTTCCCAAGAGTTATAAGTGCAACAATCATTGCAGCAGACTCGAAATAGAGTTCGTGTAAAAAATGTTCAGCATGACTTATATCTCCTTCAGCCATACCGTGGGAAATCATAAAAAGAGCATATAAGCTATAAATCAAAGACGCACCGGAGCCGAGAGCCACAAGACTATCCATATTGGGAGCTCTTTTAATAAGCGCTTTGAATCCGCTTATGAAAAATTTCTGGTTAATCACCAGAACTATAGCTGTCAGTATAAGTTCGATAAGGGCAATGGTCATAGGATTATCAGAAATAAATGACGGAAGGAACCATCCCCACATCACATTTCCCATTGACACATACATAAGCAACGTGAGAAAAAACAATGATGAAAAAAACCTTATCCTGAGATTTTTTTCCTCCCTGTCATTCTTTACCGATGTTTGTTTTTCATTCATACCTTTCACGGCAGCACCATAACCTGCGTTAACAACTGCCGAAATTATCGCTTCTTCCGATGCTGTCCCCGAAACCGTCATGGATGCAGTCAATAAATTTACACTGCACAAATCAACGCCCGTTAATTCAGATACCGCTTTTTCAACTCTTGCCGAGCAAGCAGCACAACTCATTCCCGTAATATCAAAGTGTTTCATAATATTACCACCTCATGACTTATATTATATTACTATATCATATTTTTGGCAATAGATTATTGACTTATTTTAAGATAAGTTTTATAATAATTACAACATTGAAAAGGCGGTAAATTTATGTTATTAAAAGAAAATCTCACACTCGACACCGAACGTGCACTTTACGGTTCCCGTAATACGGAAATAAAAAATGTTTTATTCTCAGGTCCTGCAGATGGTGAATCAGCACTGAAAGAGTGTTATAATATAAAAGTCAATAATTGCACATTTGCTCTTCGTTATCCATTATGGCACGTGAAAAAAGCTGTTATTATTGATTCTTTTATGAAAGATACCTGCCGTGCCCCTTTATGGTATTCGGATTATCTTGATATTATCAACACAGAAATAACCGGTGTCAAAGCCCTCCGAGAGTGCAGAAATATCAGCTTGAAAAATTCCTCAGTAACATCGGAGGAATTCGGATGGTTTTCAAAAAATACAGAAATAGAAAACACCTCTGTAGAAGGGGCCTATCCCTTTTTTATGAACAGTAAAATGAAGGCAACTAACCTTAGCCTGAAAGGAAAATACTCCTTTCAGTATGTTCGTAATGTGGTAATCAAAAATTCAACTCTTGATACCAAAGACGCCTTTTGGCATGCAGATAACGTAACCGTTTACGACTCTTTGATAAAAGGAGAATACTTAGGTTGGTACAGTAACAGATTAAAGCTTATAAGATGTCGTATCGAAGGTACACAACCCTTATGTTATGCAAAAAATTTATATCTTGAAGATTGTGAAATGATCGGCACAGACCTTTCTTTTGAACGAAGCAGTGTACATGCGAAAATCACAGGAAACATAGAGAGCGTCAAAAATCCCCTTTCCGGAAAAATCATTGCTGATTCTTATGGCGAAGTAATCTTTGACGGAAGCATCAAATCAAAATGTATTATCAAGTAAAGGCGCCGCCGAAGCGGAGCCTTTACTTATGTAAACCATTTATCTATAAATAGAAAAGAAGGTATTTTATGATACAGAAAAATCTGTTCATTACCCTGGAAAGAAACAAATTCACCAGCGAGCCAAGATATCATATACAACGTCAGAATTATGTGTCTAAGGATAACAAAGCAAAAAACATCTGCGTTTTTCACTGGCTTCAATATGACTCTGACAAGCATATCCACGATTATATCGAACTTGCTTATGTAATAAGCGGAAAGCTTGTTCATTACATAGGTGATGAGCGTGTAATTTTAGGTAAGGGCGATTTTATATTTGTAAATTATGATGATGTTCACCAATATAAGCTTCATTCGGGCAAAACTGCCTACATAATAAACTGTGTTTTCCTTCCCCGCTTTTTAAATCCCATGCTGGAAGATTGCCGCAACTTAAATGAAGTTTTGGCATCACACCCTTTTTACTTCCTTAAAGGAACTCTTAATGCAGACCCCGGAAGACACGTTTTCAAGGACGACAAAACCAAGCGTGTGAGAAACCTTCTCGAAGATATGATTAAGGAATACGATTCGGCAGATATAAACAACGAGGAAATATTAAGAAGCCACCTTACGGAAATAATTATCCGTGCCATGAGACAAATTACAGATGATAAAATAAAATCAAAAGACAGCCTCATATCCCAAGTTCTGCAATTCGTAAAGGAAAATATAACAAATCCCGGTTTATCCATCAACAAATTTGCTGAGGCTAACGACATAAGCAGACAATACATATCACGGCGTTTTAAGGAGGTTACGGGCGTAACCTTCAGCGATTACTTAAGAACCTTAAGAATCGAGCTTTGTTGTAACGCAATTAATTATTCCGATACTCCTTTAACGGAAATTGCCGAAAAGGCAGGATACCGTGATATGAATACCTTCTACAAGCATTTCAAAATTGAAACGGGAATGTCCCCCGGAGATTATAAAAAAGAATCAAAGAAAAATGATATGCACCCCAAAAGTTAGACACTTTTGGAGGTGCATATTTTTATGGGGAAAAAAGGACAAAGAAGCAAAAAATACTCGCCAGAATTCAAAATATCTGTTATAATGGATATGCGTGAACATCATTTGGG
>JAZRHF010000139.1:0-2385 GCA_045644565.1 Clostridia bacterium
AATCCAAAACTGCGAAGCATTTCAAAAACATTATTTTGAGTGCAGAACAAGGCAAAAATCCCCCATTATCCTGACGGATATGGGGGATTTTTAACACAGTTATGTGCCAAAATTATGCTTTTGAAACGAATAATCCCTAAGCGAGGGCGCCGTTCGCCTCACTTTTTTTATTCTACACTAACTGTTATCTTGTCATTTGCATATGAGTCTTTTCCTATGTAAATATCAAATTCGCCTTTTTCAACGGTAAATTCTCCGTCTTCGTTATAATAGCCCAGTTTTTCAAAGTCTACGAGGAAATTAAGCGTTATTTCTTCGCCGGGTTTTATAACATTTTTAGAAAATGCCCGAAGCTCTTTTATGGGACGAACCATTCTTGAAACCTTGTCGGTTATATAAAGTTGGGTTACTTCAGCGCCTTCACGCTCACCTGTGTTTTTAACTGTTATGCTTACGGTAAATCCGTCTCCCTCTTTTAAGTCATCAAGGCTTATTTTATGCTTATCTGATAAAATTTCGCCGTAAGAAAACTCGGTATATGAAAGTCCGTAGCCAAAGGGATACATAGGAGTTGCCATAGCATCGTGATAGGAGTGAACTCTTTTATTATCTTCCCCATAGTAGGAATAAAGCGGAACCGTTCCCTTTTGTCTGTTGTAGTAAATGGGAATCTGTCCTGTAAAGCGCGGGAAGCTCATAGGAAGTCTTCCCGAAGGATTGACATCACCGTAAAGGGCAGAAACTATGCTGTCTGCCGCCTTAGTTCCCGAATGCCATACATATAAAATCGCATCAAGATAAGGTTCAGCCTCAGAAAGTGCAACAGGTCTTCCGAAGGCAAGAACACCGATTATTTTTACGCCAAGAGCGTGTACTCTCTTTATAAATTCAAGCTGTTCTGCAGGAAGCTCAATTTTCGCCAGACTGTTAGTTTCTCCGGTTACCTTGCGGCTTTCTCCAAGTGCGATAACAACCTTATCCGCCATTCTCACAAAGGGAAGAACTCCGTCCCAGAGATAGTCGCTTTCGGGGAAGGCGGTTTTTATGCCACGCTCTAAGATTACATCCTTTATACTCTTAACTCTTGAAGCATCTCCGTCTGCACTCCAGGAGCCCATATGAGAATGCTTTTCAAGAAGGAAAGTGCCGGTAAAAAGCACTGCCTCGTCTTTTTTTAAGGGAAGGATGTTGTCCTTGTTTTTGAGAAGCACCAAAGCCTCGTTTGCGCACTTTTCTGCGCAAGCTTCAACTTCTTCAACATTGATATCCTGTTTTTTTACATAGGGATTTTCAAAAAGTCCAAGTTTAAGTTTTACTCCAAGGATTCTTGCCACAGCTTCGTCAATTACATCTTCTTTAACCTTGCCTTCAGCCACAAGCTCCTCTAAATTTTCAAAAAAGGCACGGCACACCATATCCATATCCATTCCTGCATTTACGGAAATTTCAGCCGCTTCCTTTTTATCCTGTGCCTGACCTGAAAAAACAAGCTTTTCCACAGAACCCCAGTCGCTTATAACAAAGCCTTCAAAGGAAAGCTCTCCTTTAAGCATACCTCGAAGGAGCTTTTTGCTTGCCGCAGTTGATGTTCCGTTAATTTCGTTAAAGGAATTCATCACAGTTGCACAACCTGCATCAACGGCTTTCTTGAAAGGTCTTAAATAAAAGTTTCTTAAAGTATAGTCGGAAATTTCCGTTTTGTCATAGTCCCTTCCGCCTTCAACCGCACCATAGCCTATAAAATGCTTTGCCGTTGCCGCTACGGAAGATGGTGAAAGCTCTTCTCCCTGAAAGCCCTTTACAATTGCCTCTGCCATAACTTCGCCAACATAGGGATCCTCACCTATACCCTCGATACATCTTCCCCATCTTGGGTCTCTTGATATATCAATCATAGGCGCAAAGGTCCAGTTAACGCCGTTGTTTTTAGTTTCCTTTGCAATATATTCATAGCCTTTTCTTACAAGCTCCGGGTTAAAGGTTGCAGAAAGTGCCAACGGCACCGGAAAAACCGTGTTATAGCCATGGATAATATCCCTTCCGAACAAAAGCGGAATTCCTGTTCTGCTTTCTTCCAATGCTGTTTTCTGTATTTCGTCTATTACTTCATAATAAACCTTTTCCTGCTTATCGTTTCCTGCTGTTGCGGAAGTTGCAAGAATAATCGCACCAAGCTCTCCTTTTCTCACACGTTCTTTTATAACTTCCGAATCCTTAAAAAGAAAAGCCTCCTGATTGAGCTGACCTATTTTTTCTTTAAGTGTCATTTTGGAAAGTATTTCTCTTGCTCTTTTCATAATTTCTTCTGCCATAAAAAAGCACCTCCTGATAGATACCTAATTATACCACTATTATAAAGAAAAGTCAAATACAGAGATAAAAAAG
>JAZRHF010000140.1:0-7314 GCA_045644565.1 Clostridia bacterium
AACGGCGGATTCAGAAAAGACGGTGCGGTATCTGCGATGTGCAATTCAATAGGTATGATTCAGCCCGGCTACGGAAACTGCGCTCCCGTTCAGCTTGAATTTGATCCGGGAATTGTAAATGATGACGAAGGCATAGACAAAATGGCGGCAATGATAGAAACCATTATGAATACGGGCAATACACTCTTAAATATTAATATCATAGATGCTAAAAAGATTTTAGAAGCACACAAGGATCCGTTCAAATATCCGGATTTAGTTGTAAGAGTAACGGGATTCACCGCATTTTTTGCAATGCTTTCGCCTGAATTCAGGCAGCTTGTGGTAGACAGAGTGACATCCGTAAACCCGGATGCTGTATTATAAGGAGGAATAAAAAATGAACGTGGTAATGGAAAAAATTGATACATCTGTAAAAGGAAACAGAAGCATTGAACTTTGCAAGGGAGAAATACCCGGCGCACATCCGGTGCATCACACCATAGAAAATGGCTCAACGCTTACATTTGATGCTAATTGCGGATACTATCATATTATAATTTTAATCGAAGGAACTGCTGTTTTTGAAACAGACGGAAAAAGCTTTACTTTTGACGGAAGAACAACCTTTGTTCCTGCTCCCGACAAAGAACTTAGGGTGAAAGCAGAAACAGACGTTCAGATTCTTGAAATCCAATGGGATGAAGCACCCGGCGATGAAGACGACTTAAAGGAATACAATACACAATTTCCCGTTGTTGTTCCTTATCAGGAATCCATACAGTACATAGACCCCAATAAGAGCGAAAAGACAATTAGCCGTATGATGATTCCTCACGAAATAATCCCCAGATTTACAATCGGTTCTGTTGAGTCATACGGATATGACCTTGTAAGACCTCACGCTCATCCTATGCTTGATCAGTTCTTCTTCAGCTTCCCCGAAAACGATATGGAAGTTATCATTGATGATGAAAAAATCAATATGAAGGGCAATATTATAATGCACATTCCGTTAGGCTCAAATCACGGCGTTGAGGTAACGGGCAACAGACATATGCACTATATGTGGATTGACTTTATGCCCGATAAAGAAGCAGGTCTTAAAAGACTTAACTTCAGCCACAGACCCACAGGAACTGTTCGTGACTTTGCTAACGAGGATAAGCACAGATGATTGATTTAAATAAGCCTGTAAAGCTTGACAGAGCAGGTGCCTGGAGAAGCTATCTGGGCGGAAAGCTTATAGATGCCATCCATGGAAACGAAAACGGGGAAGATACCAATTTTCCCGAAGAGTGGATGATTTCCACCGTAAGAGCAAGAAACGCAGGGAGAGAAGATATCATCGAGGGACCAAGTAAGATATCAGGAACCGATATTTTCCTTTCAGACCTTATAAAAGAAAACCCGGAAAAGTTTTTAGGTAAAAGGCATATCGAAAAGTTTGGTGATAATTTAGGCGTTTTGGTAAAAATATTGGATTCTGCCGAAAGACTTACCATTCAGGTGCATCCGACAAGGGCTAAAGCTAAAGAACTGTTTAATTCCGATTACGGAAAAACAGAATGCTGGCATATTTTGGACGGCAGAGAAATTGATGGAGAAAAGCCCTGCATCTATTTCGGATTTAAGGAAGGCATCACAAGAGAAAAATGGAAAGAAATTTTTGATAAACAGGATATTCCGAAAATGCTTTCCTGCCTTCATAAATTTGAAGTAAAAAAAGGAGATACCTTCCTTATTGAAGGCGGAATACCTCACGCAATCGGAGCAGGCTGCTTGCTTGTAGAAGTTCAGGAGCCTACGGACTACACAATAAGAACGGAAAGGGTAACTCCCAAAGGTCTTAAGGTTGCCGATTCAATGTGCCATCAAGGGCTTGGCTTTGACAAAATGTTTGACTGCTTTAATTATGAAGGCTTGAGCGAGGAAGAAACGAAAAGACGCTGGCTTATAAAAAAAGAAAACGAAAATATCATAAGCTATAAAAACACCGAAATGTTTGCCTTAAAGGAATTTAACATTGATGGGGAAGAGCGCTTTTCTTCAGAAGGTGTATTTAGCGGAATTTACGTTTTGGAAGGAAGCGGATATCTTGATGATGAAGAGATAAAAGGCGGAAGTCAGTTTTTTATCGGCGCTTTCTGCAAAGACTTTAAGATTAAAGGAAAGCTACGATTAATAAGATTTTACGGACCAAAGGAGGATTAATATGAAATATGGCTTTTGTAAAGAGTTTTCAACACCTCTTAAAACCGAAGTTGACTATGAACTTATAAAAACCATTAAAGAAGCAGGGTTTGACTATGTGGAAATGCGTGCAATGCTTGTTTCTTCTTTAAGTGATGAAGAATTTAAAAAGCTCGAATCCACATTGAAAGAGCTTGATTTAGGTTGTCTTTGCAGCTGCGCTCTTTTCCCGAAAACAATCAGGGTAACGGGAAAGGATGCAAACAAGGAAGAAATAGCTTCATACATAGAGAAAACTTTTTCAAGACTTAATCGATTGGGTGCAAAAAAGGTGGTTTTCGGAAGCGCACCTGCCCGTGCTTTGGATGATGAAACAACAGAAGAAATGGGATATGAGCAGATTTCGGAAATCTGCAGCGAAATAATCGTCCCGGCGGCAGAAAAGTATGATATAACAGTTGTTATGGAACCTCTTCGTGCAAGTGCATGTAACTTTATTAACACTCTTTCTGACGGTATGAAGGTTGTTGATAAAGCAAATCATCCTCGTATTGCTCTTTTGGCAGATACAATTCATATGATGGCTAATGACGATAATGCGGATGACATTATTAAGTATAAGGACAGCTTAAAGCACATCCACATTTCGGAAATGGACAGAATTATGCCTGAAGATTCTTACAGCGATTTTGTTGAAAAGGCGATAAACAATCTCGTTACAACAGGCTATGATGGTACAATTTCATTTGAAACAAAAAACGGCGAAGGACTTACCAGTATGAAAAAAGCTCTTTCGCTTTTGAAAAGTAAATTTAATTAATTTAAGGAGAGATAAAAATGGCTATTAAAACAGCAGTAATCGGTTGCGGACGTACCGCAAATGACCTTCATGCTCCTGTATTGGAAAAGCATCCCGAATTTGAAGTAACAGCAATTTGCGATGTCAACACAGAAGCGCTTGACAAATATTCCAAACGTTTCCCGAATGCGGCAAAGTACACAGATTATCACACAATGCTTGACAGCGCAGAATATGATTTTGCAATAATTCTTACATACAGCTACACACATACTGCAATTGCGCTTGATTTTCTTCGTGCCGGTAAAAACGTGCTTATCACAAAGCCCTGGGCAATAACAACAGATGAGGCTGATTCAATTATTAACACCGCAAAGGAAAATAATTGTATAGTTATGCCTTTTATCCCTTGCCATGACGGTGCAGATGTGGTAAAATTAAAAGAAGTTATTAAGGAAGGCAAAATCGGTAAGGTTTTCAGAGTTTACCGTGCACAGATGACCTTCGGTAAGAGAAGTGACTGGGAGACACTTAAGGCTTATGCCGGCGGCTATCTTAATAACTGGGGACCCCATATTGTTGAACAGGCTATGTGCCTCGTTGATGAGCCTATTAAGTCAGTTTACGCTCAGAAGAGACAGATTATAAACCCCGGTGATGCTGACGATATGTTCTGCTCAACATTAATTACAGAAAGTGGCGTAATCGTTCATGTTGACCATAACATTATTTCCGATTATCTTCCGAACTGGGTTGTTCAGGGTGATAAGGGTACAATTTATGTAAAGGGAAATGAAATGGAAATTCACGAAATTTCCTATCCCGAAGCAGACGATCCCACAGTTTACAGAAGCACAACTCACACAGAAAAGACAAAGATTACTTTGGAAGGCAAAATTTTCGGCGATCACTATTCAATTTATACAATGATTTCGGAAACTCTCAAAGGTAAGCCCTATATAGTAACTCTTGACTATGCAAGACATTTAACAGAAATTATGCAGTCCATTCATGAGTCTGCTGATAATAATAAGCTTGTATTGCTTTAATTTAGGAGGAATTTATAATGGAAAAATTGACAGTTGCATTTGTAGGATGCGGAAGCTTTGCAAGAAACTTTGTCGAGCTTTTTCAGGTTCATCCTGCTGTAGAAAAGGTCTATGTATGTGACCTTATTCCCGAACGAGCAAAGGAATATTCAGAAAAATTCGGTTGCGAGATAATACCTACTTTTGAAGATATTCTTGCAGATGAGTCTATTAACTGTATTGCCAACTTTACTCAGAGACACTTGCACGGTGATATCGTTATCCGTGCCTTAAAGGCAGGAAAGCACGTTTACAGCGCAGTTCCTATGGCTTCGGAAGTAGAAGAATGTCAGGAAATAGTTAAGCTTGTAAAGGAAAAAGACTTAATTTATATGATGGGCGAAACCTGCTATTATTATCCTTGTGCAATGTATTGCCGCGAAGCAAATAAAGCAGGCAAATTCGGTAAATTCGCTTACGGTGCAGCACAGTATTATCATAACGTTGATTACATTTCCTATGGAAATCGTCCCAACGAAGGCGGTATGCCTCCGCTTTTGTATCCCACACATTCAACCGGTATGATTTTATCCGCAGCTGATTCCTATGCTGTAAGAGTTGTAGCATTCGGATACGAGGATCAGGAAAACGACGGACGCTTTCAGGGAACGGATAATCAGTGGAACAACAAGTTCTCAAACCAGTATGTAATGATGCTCCTTGCAAACGGCGCAACGGTTCGTGTTACAGAAGCAAGAAGATTCGGTTGGTTTAAGCCCAGTTCATATATTTCTGCTGTTTACGGAACAAAAGGCGGATATGAGTACAGTAATGCACAGCATATTCTGGTAGAGATGGATACAAGTCTTGACAGAGAGAATGCAAAACTTACAGATGTAAGTGATTATGTAAACTCTTATGCAATGACCGAAAACAAAAACCATCCTGATTTCAAGAATCTTGTTGCGAACTGTGCATGGCAGGGAAGTGATGTTTCTCCTATTCAGGAACCTGAAATCGCAAGACTTCCCGAAAGCTATGCTCCTATTTCAAACGGACATATGGGAACACATAAATTCCTTATCGACGACTTCTGTAAAGCGGTTTATCATCATAAGCAGCCCATCTTGAATGCCTGGACTGCTGCAAGATATACAATTCCCGGTCTTGTTGCTATAGAATCTGCAAATAAAGGCGGTATGCCGATTGACGTGCCGGACTGCGGCGATTGCCCGGAAGAACTTATGTAAACAAAAAAAGCTTGTACTTTCAAAAGTGCAAGCTTTTTTGTTGAAAAATGTAAGTGGTTGTGGTATAATAGTTATATAGAAGGAGGGCGGTATATGAAAAAAACACTTATAATTTTCGGAGTAGTTTTTATTTTGGTTGCGTGTATGCAATTTACTATATCTGCCGAGCAAAGCGGAAAAGAAATATCCGTTATAATTCCCGATTATGAAATTCTGCTTGATAATGCATCAGTGTACTATTACGATTCTTTCTACCCCTTCTTAAACTATAAAGGAGTTACATATTTTCCGGCAACCTTCGAATATTGCAAGAGCATGGATCTTGCCTGCGGATTTATTGAAAACGAAGCTTTTTTAATTGCACATAATCCTTCTGCTCAATCGGTGCCTGTATATGAAACGACGGTTAATACCAAAGAAAACACAGCTGTTATTCCGGCTTATAATATAATTATAAACGGAAAAAGAATTGATAACGCATCACTCGAATATCCGTTTTTCAATTTCCGTGGCGTTACTTACATTCCGATAACGTGGGATTTTGCAGTAAATGAATTTGGATGGACATTGGATTTTACTGATAATAAATTTACAATTACGACCGAACCAAAGCTATATAACTCATTAGGTCAGCTTGTTGAAGTAGGTAGGGAAGAGCTTATCTTCAGTGAGTACGGATATTTCGAAATGCCCCAACCTGACGGAACGGTACAAAATATTCCCGGCAATATTTATTATTCCGTAAGCTTTAAAACAGGCGAAACCACCAGGCGCGACGACTATGTTTTGAATAATACAAATACAGGCAAGTTTAGCAATGATGCACTTAAAGTTTTAGTAAAAGACGGATATGTATACTTTGGCCAACAGCAGCTTCCGGGCGTATTTATCGAAGAAGCTGCACCCGGTTTTGTAAAACCCGATGATGCCTATACAGTTGACTATCAGGTCAATATGTATAAATTATATGAGTATTCTCCACTCTCTGTCTGTAAATTAAATGTATATATTGCAAACCGTCGTTATGACGGCAGTGCTTATGGCACAAACGTTGATTATACATATTTACTGCACGATGATAAAATGATTTTTCTTGGAGCTAATACTGATGTTTCTAACCATTATGTTATAGGAAACTATATTTATTTTAACACTAATAGGTATTGGAAAACCATTCATTCTCACGCTTTGCAAAATAAACAACTGTACAGGCTTTCTAAAGACGGTACTTTGGAACAAATAAAATATCCTGATTATTGCAATATGGAAATTATAGGTATGGCACAGGATAAGTTATATCTGAAATGTACCTGGTCACCGGAGGACTATGTAGAAGGCTCTGAGGTAGTTGTAAGCCTTGTATCGGACGGATACTTCACTTACGACGGAACACATCTTGAAAAAATTGCTGATTATGTCTATTCAACCTTTGATGCCGTTTCGCCCAATGGTGAAATTTTAGCAATTAATCGCAGGCTTGGAAAAGTGATAAAAGTAAAATAAAAACGGAGGAATTATGAAAATCACATTACTTGATGCAAAAACACTCGGAGAGGATTTATCTCTTGAGCCATTAAAAAAAATAGGTGAATGCGTCGTTTATATGGAAACCGATGCTAATGATGTTGCGGAAAGAATCAAGGATACAGATGTTGTTATAATCAACAAAATAAAGCTTAACGAATCCAATCTAAAGAACGTTAAAAACTTAAAACTTATCTGTCTTGCTGCAACAGGCTATGATAATGTTGACACCTCATACTGCCATAAAAACGGTATCGGTGTATGCAATGTTGTAGGTTATTCGTCACATTCGGTAGCTCAGCTTACAGCATCTCTGGTTTTAGCTCTTTCTACCAATCTTACAGTCTTTTCAAAGTATGTAAATGATGGAGAATATACCAAAAGCGGAGTTGCAAACCGTTTAACGCCTGTTTATCACGAGCTCTTCGGCAAAACCTGGGGAATTGTAGGCTACGGAAACATAGGAAAAGAGGTTGCAGGCATAGCAAAAGCCTTGGGGTGCAACATCCTTTATACCAGAAATCATCCGGATAACAGCGCT
>JAZRHF010000141.1:0-5404 GCA_045644565.1 Clostridia bacterium
TTTATGGCAGCTGCATTTCACGGCGTAAGCGAGCCCGAAACAGCAATTAACGTCGGCGTATCAGGCCCCGGTGTGGTTAAGTGTGTGCTTGACAAAATGCAGGGCGAACCTCTTGATAAAGTGGCAGAAGCCATTAAGAAAACCGCATTTAAGATTACGAGAATCGGTCAGCTTGTTGCAAAGGAAGCATCAGAAAGACTTTCATCTCCCTTCGGAATTGTTGACCTTTCCCTTGCTCCCACTCCCGCAGTCGGCGACAGCGTTGCAAGAATACTCGAGGCTATGGGCTTGGAATCCTGCGGTACTCACGGAACAACAGCCGCACTTGCTTTACTTAATGACGCTGTTAAAAAAGGCGGCGTAATGGCAAGTTCCCACGTTGGCGGATTATCCGGTGCTTTCATTCCCGTAAGCGAAGACGAAGGTATGATTGAAGCGGCAAGAAGCGGCGCTCTTTCTCTTGAAAAGTTAGAGGCTATGACCTGTGTTTGCTCCGTTGGTCTTGATATGATTTGTATTCCCGGTGACACACCTGCTTCCACAATTTCTGCAATTATTGCAGACGAAGCGGCAATCGGTATGATAAATAACAAAACCACAGCGGTGAGATTAATTCCCGCTCCCGGAAAAACCGTGGGTGACACCGTTGAATTCGGCGGACTTCTCGGAACAGGCCCCGTGATGAGCGTAAATCCTGCTTCAAGCGAAGAATTTATCGCCCGCGGAGGAAGAATCCCCGCTCCCATTCATTCCTTACGAAACTGATAAAAGTTCCAAACAAAAAAGGTTGCTTAAGTTTCCTTAAGCAACCTTTTTATTATTCTGCATCTTTTGTTTTAACTTTGCTGAGCAAGGAAGTTACGATAATTATAATTCCGATTACAACAAATATACCGAGCATTCCAAGGCCCATATATTTTAAGTTTGCAACAAAATTACCGGGATTGAAATTAAATTCCGCCGCAGGAACCTCTTCTGAAACGCCTGTTGTTTCCACTGTTTCAAGAGCGTCTTCCGTTATAACTTCTTCGCCTTCTATTTCTAAAACTGCATCTTCTGTTTCTAAAACTTCTGTTTCCATAACTTCGTTCATTTAATAAACCTCCCTTATTTCAAAAAGAAATTGAGTATAAGACCGCCGGCAATAACCGATGCAATCTGTCCCGATACGTTTACACCGATGGAGTGCATAAGAAGGAAGTTCTGAGGATCTTCTTTAAGTCCCATCTTATGAACAATTCTTCCCGACATAGGGAATGCTGAAATACCTGCCGCACCAATCATGGGATTGATTTTTTTCTTTAAGAAAAGGTTTAAGCACTTTGCAAAAAGCACACCGCCTGCGGTATCAACGATAAATGCGATAAGACCGAGACCTAAAATTAAAAGTGTCTGGGGCTGTAAGAACTTATCCGCCTGCATCTGTGTTGCAATGGTGATACCAAGGAAAATGGTGATGAGGTTAGCCAGTACCTTCTGTGCGGTTTCGGAAAGAGAATCCAGTACTCCGCACTCTCTTATCAAGTTACCGAACATAAGGAAGCCTATAAGGCTTGCCGCTGTGGGAGCAATTATTGATGCAATTAATGTAATTACGATGGGGAACAAAATCTTTGTAAGTTTTGATACGCTCTTTCCCTGATAATCCATACGGATTAATCTTTCTTTTTTAGTTGTCAAAAGCTTTATTACAGGGGGCTGAATGATGGGAACAAGCGCCATATAAGAATATGCCGCAACCATTATTGCGCCTGTATATGCAGAATTTAATTTCTGTGCAACAACTATTGATGTGGGACCGTCTGCCGCACCGATGATGGCGATGGATGCCGCATCGTTAATGTCGAAGAACATAGATGCCATACAAAGGGTAAAGAAAATACCAAACTGTGCCGCAGCACCGAAAATCATAAGCTTGGGATTTGTTAAAAGAGGACCGAAGTCGATCATTGCGCCGATACCGATAAAGAGTATCAACGGGAAAAGCTCGTTTGCGATACCTGCATCATAGAGCGTGTTGAGAGCACCCACTTCCGCCTCGCCGTTTTCAAGAATCTGGGTGATTGCACCTGAACCCGGAATGTTTACAAGGATTGTACCAAATCCCATAGGCAAAAGAAGTGTAGGCTCCATATCCTTTTTGATTGCAAGGTAGATAAGTATACCGCCGATTATCCACATTACAAAATAGCGCCAATCGTTAAGATTAAGCACGTTGCCGAAAATGACCATTAAACTGTCCATAATATCCTCCTCTTAAGTAAAAAATAAAAAGACAGACTTTCGCCTGTCAAACTGTTCCTGCGGCAAACAAAGCTATTGCTTTGTGACAGACATAAGTCGATAAAATCTTGTAGGCTTAGATTTTATCGGCTTTCCCACTTGCCGAAGGCTTATTAAAACAACTTTGTCATTATAACTGATTTTTCAATTTTTGTCAACGGTTATCAGAATATTTTTCTCTGTATGAAGTAGGCGACAGTCCGTGAAATTTTTCTTTACAAACACCTCTCCGGTGATTATACTATGTTTTATGGTGAGAAATTTATATAAATACTATTTTTCCTTTGATAAAATATAGTAAATCAAAAAAGAGAGGTGTTTTTTATGAGTTATATTCCCGAAGTAAAAACCACAACCAAAGGGTATTTCCCCATTAAGGAAGGATTTTTATCCGAAACCTATGTTGCTTTCGGCGGAACGGAATATACCCACGATTACAGCTTATTAAACTACAAGCTCTATAACGATGACTTCAAGGTAGTAATTGAGGGAAAGGAATATAAGGCAAGAAACTGTCGTGTATCCAAAATCCCCTTCAACCGTCCCTGGCCCGGCCATCAGAGGGCTTTTTCACAGAGTGAGGATGCCGCATTCATTTCCGTTTACGGAAATGCGCCCGTAACTTTAACCGTGTCGTTAAAAGGCGGATTCCCCTCTCCCGTAGTCAGACCTTTATCTAAAAACATCCCCATAGAAAGAGCAGGCGACGATGTTGTAATAACTTTAGAAAAGCACGGTCAGTATGTACTTGAGCCTGAAAGTGAGCATAACGCCCTTCACATTTTCTTTGAAGAGGCAAAAGAATACCCCGATGCAAAGGATGCAACCTATTATTACGGTCCCGGCGTTCACTTCCCCGGCGTAATTAACTTAAAGGACAACGATTCTGTTTACATAGACAAAGAAGCAATAGTTTTCGGTTCACTCTATTCCGAAGGCGGAAAAAATATCCGTGTTTTCGGAGGCGGTACCATTGACAATTCAACAGAAGAACGAATTTGCGAAAACTGCTATGAAAACTACACCAAGGGAACCTTAAGATTTTACGACTGCAGGGATATTGTAATCGAAGACATTATTATGATGAACTCCTCAAACTGGATTTTAGCCCTTTTTGACTGTGACGGTGCAGTTATTGACAACATAAAAATCGTGGGTCACTGGAGATACAACGCCGACGGAATTGACCTTACCAACACAAGCAACGTACTTATAAAAAATTCCTTTATTCGTTCCTTTGACGATACAATTACCATAAAGGCAATTTACGAGCATCCCCTGCCCGTTGAAAACATTGTTACTGACAACTGTGTTCTCTGGTGCGATTGGGGCAACAACTGCGAAGTGGGAATTGAAACCGACGCTCCCGTATACAGAAATATTGTTTTCAAAAACTCCGACCTTATACACAATTCCGCAACGGCGATGGATATCCAGAACGGCTGCGGTGCGGATATAAGCAATGTCACCTTTGAAAACTTGAACATAGAATATTCAAGATACGCCCTTCCCATGGTGTTCCAGCAATCGGAAGAACAGGTTTATGTGGCAGATAAAATGGGCGTTCCCAATTTAATTGCCATAGTAAATCACAAAATGCATCTCCGTAAACGTACCGACGAGGGAGTAATACGCACTACAAAGGACTTTTTCGGTTACACCCACGACATTCTGTTTAAGAATATCAATATTTATATGGATGAGCTTGAAAGAAAGCCTTCCGTTATCCTTAGATCCTACGATGAAAATGTAGTTTTCAAAAACATTATAATTGACTCTCTTTATATAAACGGTGAAAAGCAGGAAAATCTCGATGCATTTAACTTAATGCTTCAGAACACAGAATACGAGATAAAATAAAAAAATAAGGTTCAAGCCAAATGGCTTGAACCTTATTTTTATTTAAGCCGAGGGGAGTCGAACCCCACAAGGCTTAAAAACATAAATTTTGCGTAATACTGCAGAAAATCCCGCAAATATACGCCAGTATTATTTTTGAATTTTCTTTGTCTTCCATCAAAATTTAAAGGTTTTAAGCTCTTCGACCTTTGAGTAAAAAACTATTCCCATCGAAGGAAAGTTTTTTGCTCAAAAATTCCTACGGGTGTGGGAGTTTTGCAAAAACGCCTATACTCTACGGGAATTTTTATCGCATAAACGCAGGCAAATTTAGTGCGATTTCAATGCAAAGGACGAAGCCTATACTGACGTATTGGCAAGGCTTTTAACGCAGTAGCGACGAAAAAGAGAAAGCAAAAAACGTGGTTAGGTTAATCCTTTAATGGCTAAGGTTATTGTATTTTTCTGTTAAGATACCGCAATACTCTGCGACACCCATTATATCCTTGCCTTTAGTTTCACAGTTTACTTTAAGCGTTTTGTAATATTCTTCGTTATCAAGACATTTTTTTACTGCCTCAGCCACAGATTCAGGAGTCGGGCTTGATGCCAACACACCCGTTTTTCCATCTTCTACAAGCTCTGCCATTCCGCCGTAGTTCATAGTAACCACAGGAACGCCCATAGAATGAGCCTCCAATATGGATAAAGGATTATTTTCATAACAAACCGACGGAGCAATAAGAAGCTTTGCATTTGCCATTAAATCAGTAAGTTCTTTGCCCGTAACAAACCCCTTTAAGGTAACATTTGGAATATCCTTTAAACATTCATCATCAGGACCGTTTCCTGCAACGACAAAATTAACTTTTGGCAATAGTTTAGCAGCATTTGCCAAAAGCTCAACGCCTTTTTCCTTTGAAAGTCTGCCAACAAAAACAATATAGGGATTTTCACTGTCTGTTTTAGCAGTAATATTATTCTTCTCAATAAAATTATGTATTGTAAAGGTTTTTCCGGAATATATATCTGAGCTACTAATAAGCTTATTTTCCAAAAATCTGCTCGGACATATATATAAATCAACTTTTTTGTATGTTTTCAAAAATGAATAAAGCTTCGCTTCAATTACACCCAATAAGCTTTTGACTTTGGAATCATGAATACAATTAAATTTCAAGCAATTCCATTTTGAGCCTTTTATACATCTGTCGCAAGGCTTTGTTTCATTAAAGCTATACAAAAGATGATTGGGGCATATCATCTGATAGTCGTGAACTGT
>JAZRHF010000142.1:0-2115 GCA_045644565.1 Clostridia bacterium
CCGCACCCCGACTCACCGAAAATAGTTATGAACTCACCTTTTTTGACGGTGAGATTAATATCCCTCAAAGCTTTTGACTCTGTAGTTGGGTATGTAAAGCTTAGATTTTCCGCTTTAAATTGTTCCATTTCAGCACCTCCTTTATTTCAATTATTACGGGCATTATGCAAAGGACTGCATATGCCGCGAAAACCGTTATTCCATACAGTGAATATCCACTGTGTACTATTTTTGGGAAACAGGCAAACTGCATTTCGCCCATAAAGCTTCCCGTAATTATGTAAACCGAAAGAACGCAAATAACCAAAATTAAAATTCCGTCCCGTTTATGAAATCGGAACATTGAAAATGAGCTTCGGTGTGGTAGACCATAGCCCCGGGCTTTCATACTGTCGGCAGTGTCGATGGAGCTTTCAAGCGACCAGGATATCATGACCGACATAACGGACAGGGCATTTTTAAGCCGCGTTATCAGTTTGCCCTCCGAAACGTCACGTCCCAGACCTTTCTGCCCCCGTATTACTTCGCCGAACTGTTTTGTAAAACGCGGCACAAACCTAAGTGTCATAGAAAGAATAAGGGAGATGGAGGGGGCAAGTCTTCCGAATAGGTATATAAGCTTGTCACCCGTCATTACTTCGTTAAAACAGGAGAACCAGCACAGGACGGAGAAAAGCATTGCTCCTGCACAAAATCCGTAAATCACGGATTCTCCTGTTAGAGGGTTTCCGCTTGGGAAATATCCCAGAATCGTTACTCCTGCGTGGTTAAACAGAGGATTCATAAGTGCCGCCACTATGAGAACAGGGAGCATATACAAAAGATGTTTTCTGCCTTTTAAAATATGAGCCCACAAAAGTGCACACATAAGGGATATACCAAGGCACAAGGGGTGCATAAAAAACATAGAAAATCCCAACACAGCAATGAAATATATTAAATTAACCGTTGGATGATAATTTTTAAATTCATTCATAACCCGTGTTCCTTTCGTAAGATTTTATTCTGCTTTGTTAAATCCGTTTCTTGTTCCTGAGTTGTCACCTACATCTTTTCCTGAATTGCAGGTGTAAACCCACTCAATTTTATCATCTTTTTTAACGGTGTATTGAGAGCTTCCGAATTGCGGAAAGTCACCGTTTACTTTGTACATCCACCCCGACAACTCGCCGCAGTCGAATTCGTACAGGTTTCCTATCCCTTCTATGTATGCACTGTTATAAAAAGGTACGTTTACAAATTCAAGATGTATATTATTCTGTCTGCATTCCCTGGCAAGAACATTGAATACACTTTCTCCTTCATAAAACACCGCCGTTTTTTCCGGAAGTATAACACCGTCGGGCGGGACGATATTTTGCTTTCCGTCTGCAAGGAAAGACATATTTGAAAGAATGGTATTGCACGTTATTGAAATTGTGCAGGTAAGATCTTCGCTTGCGTTTGAATCAGGAGCTGTTGAGGGCTGTGGTGCAAGCTGCGTCGGTGCAGGAGTGGGAGCAACTGTTTTTTTTATGGGAGCTTCCGTGGCTTTTGGGGGAATCTCCTTTTTTGGAGTCTCCGTTGCAGGAGGTGTGGTAAATTCGGGAGTTGGTGCAGGCACTTGTTCCATTACGGGAACGGGTGATACCGTTGGTGCTTGTGTAGCTGACGGGGAGGGTTCCCTTGGAATATTGCCTCCGAAGATAAAAGAAGCAACCAGAATTATTGCAATTATAATTGTAGCTATAATACGATTTTTATATTTACTCATCGACCAAACCTCCGTCTATAAGTACATTCCATAGCATATGTGCAATTTCTGCTCTTGTAATAGGTGTTTTCGGGTTAATCGTCATTCCCTTGTCAGGAATTATTCCTGAGCTTATACAAAAACCAAGTGCTTCACTTGCCCAGGCTGATACTTCTCTGTAATCGGAAAATACACAAAGTGTGTTTATTATCGCAAATTCTTCCATATGAGTATTTAAGCCCAGAAGCTTTGCACATCTTGCTGTCATAACTGCCGCTTCTTCTTTTGTAACAGTTCCGTATGGATTAAATTCCCTGTCCGATACACCCTTTATAATTCCGGCTTTATATGCACTGTTGACGAAGGCATAAAACCAATCATTT
>JAZRHF010000143.1:0-42893 GCA_045644565.1 Clostridia bacterium
CATATCCATTATAACAGATATTTTGAATTCTGGCGAGTATTTTTTGCTTCTTTGTCCTTTTTTCCCCATAAAAATATGCACCTCCAAAAGTGTCTAACTTTTGGGGTGCATATCATTTTTTAATCAAACACCAATACTCTTTAAGTAGTTAATGGATCTTAAGCATTTTTCATACTTATCAACATCACTGCAGATTTTAATCATCAAAGGTCCGTCATAGCCGGCTTTCTTAAGATAATCTATCGCAGTTTTATTGTCCATAAATCCGTCACCTATTGCGATTGAATCATAGCATTTACCGTCTCTTAATATATTCGTTTCTTCTTCACGAATTAAAAGGTCCTTAAGATGACTGTAAACAGTTCTTTTACGCCTAAAGTTATTATGTCGTAAAAACGACCAATCTGCATGGTGCCTCCGTTAGTTACATTCAGCCACGAGGGGACCTGCAAGCTCGGAAAGATAGAAGAGTCTGCCGGGCATTGTAGGCATAAATGTTGAAGGAATGCTGATTTCGGGTCCGTAGTGAAGTGTTGTCAAAAAGCTCATGCCCTGCCAACCCATACCTCTGCCGAGAGCACCGTCGCAGCCGCCGATGATGTAGTCAGCCTGCAAGAAGAGTCCGGGTCCTATAGTGTTAGCTCTGCAGGGAACAAGTGTTGTGCGGCTCTTAAAGCTTGTTATTGCGTTCTGTTCAATTGTTAAGGGATGAAGCTTTGCACCGATTCTGTAGCACTGGCTCTTCCATTCTTCAACAGAATTAAAGTCATCAGCAAAGTGGGGCTCCCAGAATGCGATGTGGCACATTCTTCCGATACCGAATACCAAAACAAGACGAGCGCCTTCAGCCTTTAATGCGGCAATCTTTTCGGGATATGTGGGAAGGTTTGCCTTTGTAGCAAAGTTTCTCTGAGCGGGAGGAACTGTGTTTTCTCCAAGCTTATCGAAAAATGCCTGCTTCATGCTGTATTCGAAGGAAGCGGGATTTGTGTTGTCAAGAGTGTTACCGTCTCCGTCTGCCCATTCGTCCATGTTGAAGGTGTAAACGTGGTCGCACTTGATATTCCATTCGTTGATAAAGTAGGATGCCCACTTATACATACCCATGGGTCCAACGGGAAGAATCATGGCAAGCTTAATGCCTTCTTCCTTCGCCTTCTTAATCTGAAGGGCAATTTCGTGACCCATAAGTGTGTCGAATTCATAAATGTTCTGACATTCAACAGGATTGAAGTCCTTGTGCCAGAAATCCTCTCTTGCTACACCCTTATCGCAGCAAGCATCAATTTTCGCCATATCCCATCCCTTGGGATAAAAGCCTTCAAGAAGGCTACCTTTTACAGTTGTTAAAAAATCCATAATTATTTCCTCCTTTTAATTTACGGTAAGAGTCTCTTTGTTGTAATTCTGGGCCAGGAAAGTTCCTGAGTAAAGCCTTCTGCATAACCGCAGCTTGCCTGAATACCGCGGAAACGAGAACAGCTCTTTACAAATTCAGCAAAGTCAATGTGGTCATGGTCTCTCATCCACTTAAGCTGACTTTCATGACATTCAAGCATCTGGAGCTTTAAGTCGATTTCGTCTGTGATGTCAACATACTCTGTGGGAATGGTATTTGTTCCCGCAAGATTGTCCATGTAGAAAATGGGTGTTACAGCCGCAGAACCTTCATTTGCATAGTGAGGCACGCTTGCCGCAAAGGATGCGTCAAATACAAGCTTTGAAACCTCTCTGTGGTCGGGCATATAGTCGTTGGGAGCGTGAGTGATGATAAAATCGGGCTGGAATTCCTTTAAAAGATTAACCATCTTATCTCTCTGCTCCTGCAATGCCGCATTGGGCATAAGGTCGCCGATGTCAAGTGTGGTAACCTTAATTCCTGCTAAACTTCCTGCCTTTTTAGCTTCACCTATTCTGATTTCACGAAGCTCGGGAGGCATAATGATAGCGTGTCCCATATCACCGTTTGCCACGTGGCAAACCATAACCTCGTCGCCTCTCTTTACGCATTTAATGAGTGTGCCGCTGCATCCGATTTCAACGTCATCGGGATGACATCCGACTGCCAAAACTTTCATAAGTAAATCCTCACTTTCAAATTAAAATTTGACATTGTGCTATTCTTATTATATAATAAAAAAAACGAAAAGTATTTATCACTTTGGTTCTATTTTGTATCATTTATTCCGACGAGGTGACGCAGATGTACGAACTTCAGAAAATCAAAAACGAAATCAATATCCTTGGTTTTTACAGCATTTACTACTTTGAATTTACCAAGGATTTCACCCACGCTCCGGAGAGTCACGACTTCTGGGAGCTTGTATATGTTGACAACGGAGAAATCATTGCCGTAACCGATGGGGTAAGCACTCCCCTTTCCCAGGGGCAGGTAATTTTCCACGAGCCCAATGATACCCACGCCCATATTTCTGACAATAAAGTTCCAAACAATATGCTTGTTATATCCTTCAGCGCAAAGGGCGATGCAATGGATTATTTCAAAAAGAAAATTTTCACTCTGGACAGTACTGAAAAAACCCTCTTGTCGCTTTTTATAAAAGAGGCACAGAAAACACTAGGGAAATTCAGGCGCTTTCAGGAAAAGCATGACAGCCCTGATTTTTCACACGCGCCCTTCGGTGCAACTCAGCTTTTGTCCTGCTATTTAACGGAGTTTTTAATAAAGCTTTACCGCGCGAAAAATTCCGATTTTATGCGACTTCCAACACAGGAGGAAAACAGAACTCTTACCGACAGTTCAGTTATCGAGCTTGTCAAAAATTATCTTGCATCAAATGTATACAGCACCGTAACGCTCCCCGCCGTGTGTGATAAGTTTTCAATCGGAAAGAGCCAGCTTTGCAAGCTTTTCCGTGACGATACGGGTCAAAGCCCTATGGAATATTACCAGACCTTAAGGATAAGCGAAGCAAAGAGGCTTCTCCGCACAAAAACCCTTTCCGTCAGCCAGATATCGGATTTGTTCGGCTATTCAAGTATGCATAACTTTTCCCGAAGCTTTAAAAAAGCCACCGGCTTTTCACCCACGGCATATATTGAGAGCATTAAGTAGATATAGCGAAAAACAAGAATATGGAGGCTTAAATTATGAAGGAACAACTTATTATAGAATTTAACAAACTGGAGATTCCTGATATGGATGAGGTAAAAGAACTTTATGAAGGCAAAGGGGATTTTGTAAATTTAGATTTCACTTTGCCTTGCGGAGAATCAGTAAAATTATGGGATAACTCCAAAATTTACTATATAAATCAGCTGGAAAAGAAAGGCTCATCCAGATGTTACGGATTAACCGCAGACGAAAAATACTTGTTGGTATGTGAGTATGGAGCCAATGGAGAAAATGCTGAAATCGTAGTTTTCAAGCGCTGGAACTGAAATGTTTATTACTGACAGTCAAAATATAAAAAGCGTACCGCCCGTCGGGCGGTACGCTTTATCTTATAAATTCGTTACTTTTCTTATAGTTGTTGCGCCTTTTTCCAGGGATACGCTACCTGTTCGGCAGATTTCAAGAATGTTGAAATCTCTCATGAGGTTGATAAACTCATCAATCTTAACGGTGTCACCTGTGAGACGGAACATTATTGCGTCCTTGGTGTAGTTAACGGTTTTTGCACCGAAAGCATCCGCAGCCGTTAAAATATCCTCTCTTGTTTCGGAGTTGTTTTCCATTTTGATGAGCATAAGCTCACAGCTTACGGACTCTACGCTGTTAAGCTCACGGATCGAGGATACATCGGGAAGCTTATAAAGCTGATTGATGAGCTGTTCCTTATTGTCGTCATCCCCGTCAAACACTACGGTAATACGGGAAAAGTCCGCAGACTCTGTTTCAGACACCGTAAGAGCACTGATGTTAAATCTTCTCCTTCTGAACATGCTTGTTACTCTGTTAAGAACACCGAAACGGTTTCTAACAAGAACCGCAAGAGTATATCTTTCCATAATTATATCTCCTTTTCAGTAATAATATCGGATACGGAACCGCCGGGGGGAAGCATGGGAAGGACAAATTCGTCTTTATCCACCATGCAGTCAATTACATAGGGGCCATTTTCGCAGAACGCCGCCTTTAATGCCTTTTCTAGCTCCACCAAATCCGAAACGCTTTCTCCCTTTGCCCCGAACGCCTTTGCTACAGCAACGAAATCTGTCTTTCTGTTAAGCTCTGTTTGGGAATAATGTTTATCAAAAAACAAGGTCTGCCACTGACGAACCATGCCTAGCACGCCGTTATTCATTATAAGAATAACCATAGGGATTTTTTCACTTACTGCCGTCGCAAGCTCGTTTAAGCTCATACCGAAGCTTCCGTCTCCGGTAATGAGAACCGTCCGCTCTCCCGTAGCAATGGATGCACCCATTGCCGCACCCATACCGAATCCCATGGTTCCGAGACCGCCGGATGTAAGGAATGTTCGTTCCTTCTTAAAGTTTATGTACTGTGCCGCCCACATCTGATGCTGTCCTACATCTGTTGCTACGGGGGTTTCGGCTTTCAAATAGCCGTTTAACACTCCCATTATGTTTTTTGGGGTCATTCCCTCTCTTTTGTCAGAAAGAGCCTCTTCTTTTTCCTTATACCTGTTAACTTCCTCTCTCCACTCGGGACACTTTTTTGTCCTTACGAGAGGTATAAGCTTTTTAAGGGTTTCCTTTATATCTCCTCTTAAGCAATGCTCGGTTGAAATTATTTTGGAAAGTTCAGCTCCGTCCACATCAATATGCACGATTTTAGCACCGGGGGAGAACTTGTCCCGTCTTCCCACCACACGCTCGGAAAAACGAACGCCGAGAGCAATTATCAAATCCGCCTCGTGCATAGAAAGAGAGGATGCCAGATTTCCGTGCATTCCCTGCATTCCCAAAAATCCCGGATAGTCGGAAGGAAGTGCGGAAAGTCCCATAAGGGAGCATCCCAGAGGTGCATCAATTTTTTCAGCCAGGGAGAGCATTTCTTCTTTTGCTCCCGATGCCATAAGTCCACCACCGAAATAGATAAAGGGCTTTTTTGCTTTATTTATGGTTTTTGCCGCTTCTTTTATTCTTATTTCCTTTGCGGCAAAGGGCGGTATTTTTTCTGCTGCTTCTTTTTCTTCATATTCAAAAAGTGCTTTCTGAACATCCTTCGGCACGTCAACCAAAACAGGACCCTTACGTCCGCTCATTGCAAGAGTAAACGCCTCACGAAGCGTAGGAGCCAAATCCTCAATTCGGTCAACAAAATAGTTGTGCTTTGTGATTGGAAGCGTAATACCCGTTATATCAATTTCCTGAAAGCTGTCGTTACCGATCTGATCTGATGCCACATTTCCCGTAATGGCAACCATGGGCACCGAATCAAGATGAGCCGTTGCAATGCCTGTAACGAGGTTAGTTGCACCGGGTCCGCTTGTAGCCATAACAACGCCAACCTTGCCCGTTGCCCTTGCATATCCGTCTGCCGCATGGGCTGCTCCCTGTTCGTGAGCCGTTAAGATATGACGGATTTCATCCTTATATTTATAAAGTGAATCGTAGACGTCAAGTATCTGTCCTCCGGGATAGCCGAAAACAACGTCGCAATTTTGCTCTATTAAAGTTTTAACCAAAATATCCGCTCCGGTAAGCAGCATATAAACGCCTCCTTAATTTATCAGCCTGCGTAGTGTAATCCGTCAAAAATATCATCAACAGAAACTCCGTCTATGGTTCTCGGCCACGAAGAGGTATCAACATATACACGGAAGATTTCTCCGTTTTCCGCCTTGATATAGGCATAGCCTTCATGGTCTATCGCATAGTAGGAAACTCCTTCTCCTTCTGCCAGAGTTCTTTTGCCTTTAACCTTGTCCTTGCCTTCGTCGTAAATTTCAACATCAAGCTCTCTCTTCAAAGTAAAATCAGATTCCCATGTGACAAAAACAAGTTTTTCCTTTGCCTCGGGCAATCCTTCTTCTCCGATTCTGTGTTCTGCATATCCCATATTTGTTCCGAGATAATCAAATCTGTGAGACAAATTGAAGCTTTCGGGATTTGTTATAATCTCCTTTGAGTAGCCCCCTCTTTCGGAATTATATCGGCGAACGCTTCCACCCTCAGTAATTCCCTTGCTGATTATTTCGTTACCAAGTTCATAAACTGCAATTTCGCTGTAATCATTCTCCATTGACATTTCTATCAAAAGATAGTTTTTTCCCTTTTCCGTATGTATAAAGTATCCGCAAATATCGGTAAACCACAGCTTTTCTTCATGGATTAAATCTCCCACTTTTATGCGCAACGAATTACCTTCATACATTTCTTCAAATCCGTAGTAGCTGATATTGTCATTCGTCCCGTCTCCGTTTACGTCATAAAAGACGGAATCTCCGTTTCCTAGTCCTGAAACAAAGCTCTTTGATTTGCTGAGATAATTTTCATTTATAATATCGGGATAATCGGAAAAAGACATACTAACCTTTATTATCCCTGATGAATAAGGCCCTATTTCATAAGGGTTGAAACAAACTGTTATTCCCGTTTCGCTTAAAGTGTAGTTTACCTCTTCGGTTTCTTCAAGAACGCTCACAACATCGGTATCAGGGAAAAGCAAGTCCTCATCTATGCTTTCGGAAATAATCTTAAATACCTTGCTCTCGTCCGTCACAATATCCGAAAACAAAAGTTTTTCTCCTGTGGCAACATCGAAATTATAACCGATCTCCCCAACATATCCGTGAGCACCGCCGGTGTAAGAATAATAGGTCTCAAAATAGCTTAATACCTTAGAATCAGCCCTCTTTACCGTAATCTTATCCGTTGATTCAAGCCGTGTAAAATTTTCTCCGGAGTACTTATACTGTTCAAGAGCGATTTCTTTAAGATTTCCAAACTCCTCCGAAGTGCTTTCCGCCTTTTCATCCGCAATATTCCGTAACACTTTGTCAAGAGCAGGATATTTCAAGGCATCTTCCGAGGAAAGACGTACACTTTCACTTTCAACATGAGCCATCATTTCATTGTAGGCGCTTTCGTAATAATAATCGTTAAAACAATCAACCTCAAGATTGAGATTGTTGTTTTTTCCTGAAGCGAAGGGAGTATCAAAAGAACAACCTGTAACTCCTGCAATCACCGTCACCATTAGGAAAAAACATAACAATTTTTTCATCATGAAAGCCACCCCCCCCTTACAAAATGATATATTTTTCTTATTTTATAGTACAACATTCTTCGCCCACTGTCAAGTTTTTTAGCCTTCTGAGTATCAAAAAAACTTAAAACTTTCCGTTAAAAGTAAAAGCCCATCCGCCTAAATGCAGATGGGCTTTTGGAGCTGGTAATGCGACTTGAACGCACGACCCCTTCATTACGAGTGAAGTGCTCTACCGACTGAGCTATACCAGCATATTAAAGAACAGATACTATTATAAAAAAATTTCATTCATTTGTCAAGAATAACTTGAAAAATGTTAAGACTTTTGATAGAATATATTTATATACAAAAAGAAAGGAGCAATGCGGCATGATTGAACAGCAGGTATTTATAAAAACAGGCATGGGTCTTGAAACAAGTGCAAAATCCACATCCCTGACCGAAGAGTATATAAACTCTCACATCAAACCGTTTTACTCCTCTCTTGATCTTTACTATCTTGAAGGGAAGGACTCTCCCGGTTATAAAAGTCTTATCCCCCTTCCTGACGGAAGCATCGTGATAGGTACAGGCGCGAAACTTTCGGGGGAACCAAATTCATACATACATAACTTTATCCTTTCCCCCGACTATGCAGAGGTTGCTTCATCTGTTTCTGCAGCACTTTTATCCTCTCCTGAAGCTTTTGATGCCGCAAGCCCTTATCTTCCCACCTTAAAGGAAATTCCCGGCTTAACGGCAAATTCAGAACTTCTCAAAAAACATTTCGCATCATTAAATATATCCGTGGCGGAATATATGTCGCTTCTTGCCGCAATTTTCGCCTCGGTTGAGCAAAACAAAAACGTTTTCATCGCCCTTCCGAGAAACACTTCCATTACGGAAATTTGCGCAATAATGTACGGTTTATACGAAAATCTGCCCTTTTATATCAGAAGAAAAACAGGTTTTTGTACTCTCTTCGGCGAAACCGAAATACGTCCTGAAATTAACATTTATTTCATTCCTGCAGATAAAATAATCGTTAAGAAAGATCATTGCAACATAGAATCCTACAACGCTTCCCGTGACTATATATTCAATTTAAGCAAGAAGAGCTATTATCATCTGGCTGACCTTAAAGAAAATCTCGCGGGAGACTATCTTTCCATGGTATCGGAAGCCTTTGTGCAAAAACGTTCACTCACAGAGTTTTTTGAATTTTCCGAGGAAGCAGGCAAGAATCTTCCTAACGAAAAGATGCTTTCTCTTCGTTATTTTAACGACCTTGCCTACATCTACCGCCTTAAAGAGAACGAGGAAACTCTTCCCCAGAAGACAGGCCGTATAACAATTATATTCACTGAACTTTTACGTTCAGGGGTAAAGGACAAGGTATTTTCCTTCTATTCCGAGTTTATTCATCTGTACAGACGACACATAAAGCAAAAGGGCTTATTAATTCCTCCCGAAATACTGAAAAGACTTGTCATAAACTATGACTTCTGCCCTGATAAGCAAAGGGATGAGCTTTATGACCTTCTGACTTTAGACCTTGATTTGTGTCTGAAATCTTCCGAAAACGACATGCTTTTCATGCATATTGATGCCTTAAGGGGAAGTCAGGCTCTCTATTCAAAAGTGCTTGAAATGAAAATGGCTCCCAGCACAAGACTTACCACCAGATATTTTACTTATCTTACAGAGCAGAGAAAAACCGTCCATTCGCTTTTGGAATTTGCAGACAGTGTTTTTTCAGAAATGCCTCAGGTGTCTGACAACGACATAATAAGAAAAATGCTTTGCGATAAAGCCATGGAGCTTTATGACACCTCCGGTGACCGCTTTGAAGCAGTTAAATATCTTGAAGAAAAATGTGCCGCTCTTGTAGTAAAGCATCCCGATAATGCTGAGCTTTTCTCGGCAATTTACCGATATGCTCTGGAAAACTACATGCTCTCACTTGACGTATCGGAATTAAATTGGTCGAAAATCGAAAAATTCCCCCTGACCGACGGTGAAACCATAAACGAAGAATGTACATTAAAGCATAAGATTGCTCTTGCCGCCAAGGAAATTCTGGCTCTTACAGATGATGTTGCCATGTCATTTATCCATTATGATTCCTTCGGCTTTGATAATGTGAGAAAAAACTTTGCTGACGAGGAAAATGACGGTAAAGCATCAGAAGATAAGCTTAAGAGCGTTCTTCTTCGCTGTCTTAAAGAAAGAAAAGAAATTCCGAGAAGAATATGCTACATCATTCTTTTCTATATTTTCGAATCAAAGGGCTCCAGAATCCAAAATGACTTTGACAGTATTTTCGATTTCATCGAGAAGGAATTGAATATTCTCCCATTCGAGTTTATCGAGTGGTATTTATCCTCCCGTCTTTTTGTGGCTCCCATGACCAAAAACGGCAGAATCATAAGAGAAACCTTCGGTGTAAGAGCGGATTTAACCATGCTTACCGCTTTTTATGAATCTATCAGAAAATACTTCATTTCCCACAGCAGTATTCTGGCAAAAGAGCGGAGCATGAAAAAGCTTAAAAAAGAAATGGATGCCGTGTGTCTCGTCCATCCTGATTTTAAGGAACTCACCTTTGAATTCAGGAAGGTTTTATCTTCCATAATAAGCGAAAATTATTCACCGTTCAGAAGACTTATTAACAAAATTGTTTCTTTTAAGAACTTTAAATTTATAGTTTTAATTACCTGCATAGCTGTTATCATTTTCGGCGGAGTTGCAATAGGCGGCCTGATAACTGCCCACAGGGAAGGAAATGATATTATTCAAACCTCAAGTGCCTCTTCAGGCGATAAGATATTTGCAGGCAGAACATCCTGGTCTTCTTACATAAAGGGTAAGGACGGCAACTATTATCCCGCTTCGGGATGTATTGACAAAGAAGCGGCGCCTGAAGTATTGGACTTTTCATTGTCAGAAAGCTTAACCGTGGAATTTGCAAATGAAGCAGGCCTTGTTATAGACGGAATCAGTATAGCATCAATAGCATCAAGTGAAAACGTTGTGGCTGATGTTTTTGTCTATGATGAAAATAACAGGAAGTTTTCAATTTCCATAAGCGACTACGATACGGAAACAGGTGCTTCACTTTATTCCTTTGCAGAGCCTATGTGTATAAAGAAAATCGTTTTACAGAAAAACAAGGATTCCGCCGGCGGAAGCATTACCATAAGTGAAATAAATGCCTACATAAACAAATAAAAAGAAGCAATGCCGTTGCATTGCTTCTTTTTTTATTATTGTTCTTCAACTATAACTTCAACGTTATCCTCTCTTGCATCAAGGGAAGGCTCTTTATAGAATTTAACCTCTGCTTTATTTTCTTTTCCGTAAAGCTCGAAAATTTCTATTGTGTTTTCTTCCTTTAAGAGTTCACCCGGAACATACAAGGTTTCCTGAGGTCCTATATCCCAGTATCTTCCTAAATTAAAGCCGTTAATCCATATCATACCCTTCTCTAAATTTTCAGCTTTTATAAAGGTGTCAATTCCCGCCTCTGCCTTAAACGTACCCTTGTAGAAGCAGGGCTTGTTTCCGCCAACATTTCCGTTGTAGGAAACCTTACTTATATCCTTTAAGGGAAGTGAATAGATATCCCAGTTCATGAGGAGAGAAAAGTCGTGGTATTTTCTGCCGGTCTCTCTTGAAATTACATCAAGATGAACACAGTCGGTAATTCCCCTGTGCTCCGTAGTCATAAAGTGGCCGTAGTTTATTCTTCCCATATTTTCAACCAGAATGGAAAGCTTTGCCCCCTCTTTCGGAATTGTGAAGTGTATATCATATTCTCTGTCACGGTATGCCGTACCCAAATATTCACCGTTTAAGTAAACCGTTGCTCTGTCACGAAGACCTTCAATGGCAAGGCTTCTTATATAATCATTGGTGTATTCAAGGAAGGTTTCATACAATACAAAGCCGTATGCCTGATTGAGTTCCTCAAAGGTTCTGGTCTGAGGTGAAAATACCTTCTTGGCGCATATATCCTCTACCGAGTCGAAAAAGCTTCCGCATTCTGTAAGGTTGATTTCCTCCGGCGCCTGGGATATATATTCATATTCGTTTCTCTCGTAAGGAACGCCAAGCTTTTCGCAAAGTACCTTTTTAAGCTCATAATATTTCTCGGTAGGTCTGCCTTCCTCGCTTACGGGAGCATCCACGTCATAGCTTGTCTCAAAGGGAACATATCTGTTCTTTGCATAGGGTGCGTCCTTTCTGAATACGCCGTAGTTTGCACCTGATGAAAAGCCGAAGTTTGTACCGCCGCAGAACATATAGAAGTTTACCATAAAGCCTCTGTCTAAGCTGTTTTTGTAATTTTTTGCAGCACCCTCGGGTGTCTGACGGAAAAATACGCCGCCCCACTGCTGTGCACGGCCTGCCCACTGCTCACATACCATTAAAGGCCACTCTCCCTGAAATTCCTCAAGGTTTTCCTTTGCTCCTTCAGGAACAGAACTAACGTCTATACCTGTCCATATTTCGGGAACGCTTCCCCATTTAAGATGCTTCATTTCATGTCCGTTAGCGGTATATAAAGGAACATCCACGCCAAGCTCGCGGAGCATCTCGGCAACGGCGCTTATGTATGATGTATCATTTGCGAAGGAGCCGTATTCGTTTTCAACCGCTACTGCAATTATGGGTCCGCCGTTGGTGGATAAGAGAGGCACAAATTCCTTTGCCAATCTCTCTGTATATTCCCTTACGTGACGCATATAGTTTTCTTCGTTGCAGCGAATCTGAATATTTCTGTCCTTAAGTAACCAGTAAGGAAGTCCTCCTAAATCCTGCTCTGCACACATATAGGGCGAAGGACGAAGAAGTACCTTTAAGCCCATATCCCCAGCCATACGAATGAATGCCGCAAGGTCTAAATTGTCCTCAAAGTGAAATTCTCCCTTTTCAGGCTCGTGCATATTCCAGGGCACATAGGTCTGAACGCAGGTCAAGCCAAAATCCTTCATAAGCTTTAAGCGTCTTTCCCAGCCGCCACGGAAAAATCTGAAATAATGCATATCTCCCGATGCGATATAAAAAGGCTTTCCGCCGAGGAAAAGTTCTCTTCCTTTAATTTCAAGCAGTTCTTTCATATTATCACTCCCTTAACACAATATTAGCACAAAAAAAATCACTTTACAATATGAAAATGTTGCGATTACAGGACAAAGTTGCGATTTTTTCGTAATATTTTTATTGAATTTCGATTTCAATTAGCTTATAATAGCCTTGAGGTGAGTAATTTGAAAATTTCAGTAAATGCAAACGGTAACATAAAACACGAAAAAATATTAAAAGACAGACTTTCAGAGCGTATAAATGCTGACTTTGAAGATGGCGGTCTTTTAATCGACTTATCCGTTGATTCATCCATGGCGAAAGCAGAAAGCTTTATTATAGAAGAAAAGGACGGTGCCTTTTACGTAAAAGCAGCAGACTCCCTCGGGCTTTACTACGGCATAGGAAAGTTGCTTCATTCGGGAAAATGGGAAAACGACACCTTCTGTCCCATTCCGACAAACTGTTTGATGAGTCCCGACTGCACTTTCCGTGCAACCTATGTCGCCCGTCATTTTTATAACTTTTACGATGTTGCGCCGATGGAGGAAATTGAACGTTATTTAGAAGATTTACTCCTTTGGGGGCAAAACACCGTAATACTTACCTTAAGCACCGCAGGTGCAAAAAACTATGACGATCCTTTATTTATAAATGCCTATAAAAAGATAGGTGAAATTTCAGCCGTATCAAAAGAATTGGGCTTAAAAATCGGTGTATTGATGGGAAACAGTCTCTTTACAGACATTCCCGAAGAAATACGTGCTCTTCCCCCTGTTCAGATTCGCTACCGCGGAAATCTGGGCAATAAAATCTGTCCCTCGAAAAAAGAGGGTATGGAATATCTTAAACGCCATTGGACACGCCAGATGGAAGGCTTATCCGACCTTGACTATATCATAACCTGGCCCTACGACGAGGGCGGATGCGGATGCAGCGATTGCACCCCCTGGGGCTCAAATAAGTTCTGCGATATTACAAAGGAGCTTTATAATCTGGCAAAAGGATATTTCCCCGACGTTAAGATGGGAATGTCCACCTGGGTATTCGACTTTCCCGAGAGCGAGGGTGAATACGAAGGGTTATATCGCCGTTTAGAAGATGATATGTCCTTTGTTTCCTTCCTTATGACTGACTCTCACCACGATTTTCCGAAGTATCCCTTAGAGCATAAGTGTCCGGTACCGATTATAAACTTCCCCGAAATTTCAATGTGGTCGCTCTATCCCTGGGGCGGACTTGGAGCAAACCCGCTTCCAAAACGCTTTCAGAGAATATGGGATTCATCAAAGCACATCTTAAACGGCGGTCTTCCCTATTCCGAGGGGATTTACGAGGACATTTCAAAGGTGCAGTGTTTAGGCTATTACTGGGATAAGAACAAAACCTACCGTGAAATTTTATCCGAATACATAAATTATGAATTTTCAGAAGAAGTAACGGAAGATGTCCTTACCCTTATGGAAATAATTGAGGAAAACCACACGCTTATTTCAAAATGCCAAGAGCCCGAAAACGTTGACCGCACGAAGGAGCTTGCAGAATCCGTAAATTCCCGTCTTTCCGAAAGGGCGAAAAAAAGCTGGCGGTGGAGGATTTTATACATCCGTGCAATTCTTGACTATAAAAGATATTCAAGCTATTTTGCAATTGAAAATCCCACGCCTGCCGACAGAAACTATTTAATAAAGCACACAGGCGAAATATTAAAAGACGATGCCGAAGCTCAAAGTATGTTTGCAGAGTTAATCTCCTATTATCACGCCCTTCCCCATAACGGCAGAAACGGCTGGACACTTCCGCCCCTTGGACAGACATATTTTTCGGATTAATTAACACTATTAATAATTAAAAAGGAAAGTTGTATTGCACACCTTTCCTTTTTTTGTTATAATATAGGTAAGAAAAGGAGTGGATTAAATGAAAAAAGAGTTACATCATTGTTTCTGGTACTTTTAATTGCCGTATCGGTATTTTCCCTTCCCGTATTTTGTGAAGATTCCCCGGTAATTAAAAACATCATTTATTTAATTCCCGACGGAGGCGGCTATGCACTTTATGACTTTGCCAATATGGTAAAGGTTGCAGGCGGTCTTAATGAAGACAAATTCCCCTATAAAACTTATACAGATACCGAGCCTATGACTATGGGTGCCCAGCTTGCGGGAAGTATGACCACATCCCCCGTTAACAGCGGAGTTACCGACTCTGCGGCGGCAGGAACTGCTATGGCAACGGGCTATAAAACCGTAAACGGTTATCTCGGTGTAGACAAAGCAGGCGTTCCCAAAGCAAATTTAGTCGAGGCGGCAGAATCGAAAGGTATGGCAACAGGCTTAATTGCAACCTACGAATGGGTACACGCAACCCCTGCCTCCTTCTCTGCCCACGTTATGAACAGAAGCGACTATAAAAATATTTACGAGCAGATGGAAAATAAAGGCATTGAGGTAGTACTCGGTGCAGGCTACGGTGCCGTATCGGACTACGCTTCTATCAAGAACGCCATAGATGCAGGCTATATCATCGTTGAAGGCTGGGAGGATCTGGATGCTGTACAGCCGGGCGATATGCTCTGGGGCAACATTGCAAACCCAAGCCTTCCCTATGACATTAAATTAAACGGAAAGCAGGCTAATTTAGAGGAAATGACCCGTGCGGCAATCACCGCTCTTTCAGGCGATCCCGACGGTTTTTTCCTTATGGTTGAGGGAAGCAAGGTGGATACGGGCGGACATGCCAACGACGCCCTTGTTTCAACAAGCGAATACCTTGCCTTTGATGCGGCATTCCGCGTGGCTCTTGAATATGCAAAGGGCAGAACAGACACGGTTGTTATCTGTGCTCCCGACCATGATACCGGGGCTTTAATAGTTCCCGAAAACGCAGCGCCCTTCGTTGAAGAAGTAAGAAACGGTATAACCCCCACCGGAATGACCTGGGAAACAACAGGCCATTCTGCAAGAAATGTGGGTGTATGGATGTATGTTCCTGAAGGCGTTTCCGTTATTGAAGGACTTAACTCCGTTTTAGGAGACACAGAAAAAACGAGAAATGACTATGTTATTGACAACACTGCCCTTGCACCCTGGTGCGCAGATCTTTTAGGCGTTGACTTGGATGAGCTTTCCCGTGAATTATTCTGCGATGTAACATCTATCGGTACATACCTTCCCGCAACAGGTAAATTCACCTTCGCAAGCGGAGATAAATATGTATATGCAAACCGTGACGAATATTATAAAAACGGCGAGAAAATTTCAACAAACGGCAAGGTCGCATTAGCTCTTAACGGAAAATTCTACGTTCCTTCAGAAATGGTTGAGGATAACGACTGGAACTTTGTTCCGGAGGTCAGAGAAGGTATAACGGGAACGGGCACAGAGGCAGATCCCTACATCATCGACGACGCCTATGACTTTATGGAGTTTTCCGAAAACATAAAAACGGGCAATACCTACGAAGGAAAGCTCATACATCAGAAGGCGGATATCGACCTTTCCGATATGGCAGAATATACGGGCTTAAACGAAAAATTCACCTTTGCAGGAACCTATGACGGATGCGGAAACAAAATAAAATTCAATCTTGAAGTCTCCACCAATTCCACCCTTTTCCCCTATGTAACGGGAACTATTATGAATTTAGGCTCTGAAGGAAGCATAAATTCAAGTGCAAACTATGCCGCAGGTATTGCAAGAAGCCTTCGCCCCGGCGGAAAAATTGCAAACTGTTGGTCGACAGTAAGCGTTACAGGTGATTCCGCCTGCGGAATAGCATATTCCAACTACGGTACAATCGAAAACTGCTTCTTCGGCGGAAAGCTTTCGGGAACAACAATGGCTCCCATAGGCTTGCCCCACGGCGACGTTACAAAAACCGAAAATTGCTTCTACATTGAGGGCATTGGCAACAGAACCGTAGACGGTGCTTATCCCATAAGCGAAAAGGATGCAAAAGAAACTTTAGCTGAAACCTTAAATCAGGGCAGAAAGGTTACCTCGGGAATGCTTGGCGTAAGCGAGGATGAGCTTTCCTACTGGACAAATGAAGAGGGCTTTCCAAAACACTATATCCCTATCCCCATCGTTGAAAAGGTTGAAATCACCCCTGACAGTGCAATAGTTTCCAAGGGTGACGGTGCATTCTTTACAGCAGAGGTTATTGGAAAATTCAACCCTTCTGCCGAAGTAACCTGGTCTGTTGAGGGAGATGTAAAAGAAGGAACCTTTATAGCAGACGACGGCTATCTTACGGTTGATAAGGACGAAACAGCAAAGTCCTTTAAGGTTATGGCAAAGTCCAATCAGGACGGAAGCGTAACAGATTTAGTTTCCGTCACCGTGGGACAATTCGCAAAAACCGAGCCTGATGGAAGTCGTTCACGTCCCTACTTAATCCAATCTGCTGACGATTTTACAGCTCTTATGGATAAAGTCGGTTCCGGCAATAATCAGTCAGGGATTTACTTTAAGCAGACAGCTGACATTGACCTTTCCGCCGTCGGCTATAACGGCATCGGCGGCTCTAAAACCTTTGCAGGAACCTACGACGGAAACGGTTACACCATAAACATAGATATAAAATCGGAAACCGACGGTTGCTTATTCCCCTACACCACGGGAACAATTATGAATTTAGGTGTTACGGGAAAAATTAAAAACGGCACCTTTGCCGCAGCCATCTGCCGCTCTGTAAGAGCAGGCGGAAAATTAATCAACTGCTGGTCCGATGCCTCCGTTGAAGGAGCAAACCTTGGTTCAATTGCCTGGTCAAACTACGGAATTTTGGCAAACTGCGTATTTACCGGAACAACAGTTGCTTCAGGAAGTGGCTATGCAATTACAAACAGAATTGACGGTTCTGTCACATCAAACACCTATCAGCTTGGATCCGCTTACATTCAGGACAAGGAAATATGCGAAGTTACCCAATCGCAAGTTGAAAAAAATCTTACCGCCTGGCTCAATGACGGAATCGAAAGTGCCGCAAAAATGGCAATCCTCCCGAAATCCTTCCTTAAAACATGGACCTTTACGGACGGAAAAATCGGCTTTGGAACTTCCGCAGAAAACAACAATATTGTCTTAACCATTGACAAAAAGGAAGCCTCTGTTTTCGGCGAAACAAAGGAAAACGATGTAGCACCCTTAATTGTAAACGGAAGAACAATGCTTCCTGCCCGCTTTGTAACAGAAGCACTTGGCGGAACAGTTTCCTGGATTGGTGATAAAAGAGAGGTTATAATAGAAAAGGAAGGCTTAAAATTAGTCCTTACAATTGATAAAGACACTGCCATTCTTAACGGAGAAGAAGTAAAGCTTGACGCTCCCGCCACTATTATTGATGGCAGAACCTACACTCCCGTACGCTTTATTGCAGAAGCACTTGGAGCAACCGTTTCCTGGAACGGAGAAACCAAGGAAGTTACTATAACAAAATAAAAACAAAAGTCCGCCTGACCGTCAGGCGGACTTTAGTTTTTATATAATCTCTTTTACATTTGCAAATTCAGAATATTCCTTTACGTCAACATTGTTTCCCGAATCCTCGATTTTACGTTTTCCGTAATAATCAAACAGCATATCAAGCACTCTTCCGTTTGCACTTGCATTGGGCATCCAGGGACCTGAATATGCATCGTGGTCGTCATATCTTTCGCACTGATAATATTCTGTTGTCACATTGTATTTAAGAAGCGCTTCAACAAGCTCCCTGCACTTTTCTCTGTTTCCGCTCTCCTTGTAATATGCATATCTTGTGTGTTCTCCCCATGTGGTATACCACGTTCTTCCCATTCCCGTGGTGGAGCGGTACATCGGATATATAAGTCCGTTTTCGGCTTGTCTGCCGTGAGAATAAGTGTAAATAACTTTTTCGCTTGTCTCACTTCCGTAACCGCCAAGACCGATAGCCAACGCTTCATTCGGGAACATATAGCCGAATGCATCTTTATCCAGTCTCTCTTCCAGTTCGGGAATGTTTTTGGGATCTCTCGGAAGATACAAAAATTCGCTGCCCTTCTGCTCATCGGCAAATTTGTCAAAAATGCCTTTCATTACTCCGAAATAATCATCGTATGCCGCCTTAATCTCCGATGCATAATCACTGTCCGATTTCTTTAATACCTCAAGGAGACTTTTATAGCCCCTGAGCATTGCAGTATCGGCAAAGGTCCACTGCTGTGCCCCGTTAAAGTCGTGGTCTGTTGCAATTCCGGGAGGGAATAAGCCTTTAACCGCACCCTCGATATCAGCGGATTTCGCACGCTCTCTTTCCATCCAGTAAAATGCCTCCATAGCCTGAGCGATGTATTTATCATAAAAATCATCGTTGCTTTTTACGGCGTATGCAAACATTTCAAGAGCAGCTGCAGATCTGGAATTCCACGGAACATATTCATAATGGATTCTTCCTTTGTTTTCCCCGTCCTTTTCCTGCATATCATTAAAATAGTGGGAAAGCGCAGATTCAATATAATCGTCATATCCGCCTATATGGGAAAACGCCTTTATAATTTCCTTTGCCTCCGGCCAGTGATAGCGCTGGGTTGCACCCTGACGCATTATCGCATACTCTTCCCCTCTCGGACAGGCAAACATCTGCAAAAGCTGTGTCAAAAAGTTAAAGAAGAGCGGTTTTATTCCCTTTTTATCGGGTACAAACTTTGCTTTTCCAAGTTCCTTTTTCCAGAACTCCTCTGTCTTTCTGCGTGCCGCATTATAGCTTAAAGGCTCGTTTTCATTTCTTGTAAATGCAAAGGTGAAGGTGCGTTTTTCATAGGGCTTTAATTCCAATGTTATATTTAAGTCGTTCTCTCCACCGAATGAAAAATTCTCTTTTTCATCAAAATAAAATCTGTATGTTCCGTCAGTCAGGAATCCGTCCTTCTTTTCATAGTGAAGCATTTCTTCGTTTTCCCAGTAGGAGCGCAAGGGATTATATCCGTAATATCCGTCAGGATCGGAGCAACCGGTAAAAAGAGATTCGGGGCCTGTGCGAACAAGTGTACCAAGCTCCACCTTCTGTTCTATACCGAATCCGTTTTCAACCGTCACCTTTATGTATGCCGTTGACACACGGTTAGTATCGCAAAAAACCTCCTGATGGAATTTCACCGCATCCATATCCTTAGAAAGAGAGTAGATGGCTACTCCGTCACGTCTGGTTTTATACTTTGTTCCTTTAATCGGCATCAGCTCATGGGTCCATCTGTATTTATCAAACATCTGCCTGTGCAAATAATCGCTTTCTCTCTTCAATGTAAATACCACGCCTGCAGAGGGCAATGCTGCCGCAAACCCTCTGTCAAAGGGACCTACTTTGCGGAATTCCTGCGGATCTTTAGCAGTAATTTCTCCAATCAGCACCATTGATGTGGGCCACATTGTTATAATGTTTTCGGCATAGGGCGGATGTACATATCTTTTATTAGTAAATGGCTTTCCCCAGGGATTTTCTGCTGTACTTAAATGAGTCATATTAAAACCTCCGCATCTTAAATTATTTGGTCTTATTCACATTTTAACACCGAAATCCGGCAAAGGCAACCATTTTTTAGAAATATGTAATATACTACCAAAAACCCGAAAAAATCCACAGCAAAATAAAAAGGATGCATCTGCATCCTTTTATTTTATATAAGATTCAATTTTTCCATTTCGGATTTTAATTTAAGTAAATTCTTTTCTTCCATTTCGTAAAGAGGAAGCCTTACCTTTCCTGAGTCAAGCGCTAAAAGTTTCATTGCCGCCTTAACAGGGATTGGGTTAACCTCGGAGAAAAGCGCTTTTACAAGACCGTAATACTTAACCTGCATTTCCCCTGCTTCCCTTATCTTGCCCTCAAGACAAAGACGGCACATTTCTTCCGTTTCCTTAGGGCAAACATTTGACAAAACAGAAATTACGCCCTTTGCACCAACGCTCATCAAAGGAACTATTATATCGTCGTTTCCGGAATAAACATAAAGCTCATCACCGCAGCGGTCGATAATTTCAACGGCACGTGCCGCATTTCCCGTTGCTTCTTTAATTGCAACGATGTTTTCTGTCTTTGATAAAACTTCTGCCGTTTCGGGGATAATGTCAACTCCAGTACGGGACGGTACATTGTAAATTATTGCGGGAAGTGAAGTTGATGCCGCCAGAGTTTCATAATGGTGGATTAAACCTCTCTGTGTAGTCTTGTTATAATAAGGTGTTACCCAAAGCAGTCCGTCCGCCCCTCTTTTTTCAGCTTCCTTGTTCATCATTATTGCGTGATCTGTGTTATTGCTTCCCGTACCTGCAATAATTTTCGTTTTTCCTTTCGCTTTTGATACTGCAAAAGAAATTGCCTCCAGATGCTCATCATCTTCCAAAGTGGGCGCTTCTCCCGTTGTTCCACAAATTACAAGAGCAGGAATTTTTGCTTCAAGCTGCAAGTCTATCTGCTTTGAAAAAGCATCAAAATCAATACCTTTTTCATTAAATGGAGTTACCATTGCCGTGGCTGTACCTTCGAAAATAAGTTTTTTCATAAATACCCTCCTTCAGAATTAAGATATTCCTTACAGCTTAATTTTATCACAAATTAACTTAATTGTCTACAAAAAGCAATGCTCATCCAAGAGAATATTTAATTGAATATTTGTGAAATTCTTCCAAAAATTCAGCGTTGGAGCCACCCTTGATTCCGTTTAAGTATTTATGGGTATCAAACACACCGTTTCTTGCTTCAATGAGAGCAACCGCAATATTTGAGCAATGGTCGGAAATTCTTTCAAAATTGCTTAATACATCGGATAAAATAAATCCCATTTCAATGGTACATTCTCCTCTGTGGAGTCTTTCAATATGCTTTGCTTTAATTTCCGAGGTGAGTGAGTCTATAACCTGCTCCAAGGGTTCAACCTTGTTTGCAAGGACAATATCTCCCTTTATATAGGATGTTACCGTAATATCTAAAATTTCTTCTGTTGCTGCCTTCAAGATGTTAAGGTCGTGCCTTGCCTCATCTGAAAAGGCAAGTTTTTTCATTTTCAATTCTTTCGCCGCTTTTAAGAGATTTAATGCATGGTCGCCAAGTCTTTCGAAATCCCCTATTGTATGAAGCATAGTAAACTTTTCACGGCTATCGTGGTCAGAAAGTCCTTTGTTTCCTATGGAAATAAGATAGTTGCCAAGCTTATCTTCGAAAATATCGAGAGCATCTTCTTTATCAAACACAGCTTTTTCTGTTTCCTCGTTGTATTCGTCAAAAAGGAAAAACGAAGAATTTACGGCATCCTTTGCATTCATAGCCATTTCATAGGTAAGCTTCATACATTCGGCAACTGCCACGGAAGGAGTGTTAAGAAGTCTTTCATCAAGGAAGCCTACGGCCTTTGTCACAACTTCTGCATCGCTTTTTATTATTCTGTCCGCCAGTTTTTCAAGCTGCTTTATAAAGGGAAGAAGGATGAGGGTTGTTATAACATTGAATATGGAATGTACCACCGCAATTCCGAATGGATCAATAGCATTATCTATGAAATTGAAGTTTATAAAATAATTAAGTGCATAAAAAGCAATGCATATAAAAGTTGTTCCGATTAAGTTAAATGCCATGTGAACAACGGAAACCTTTTTTGCATTTTTGCTTACGCCGATAGACGATATTATGGCAGTTACGCATGTTCCGATGTTTTGTCCCATGATAATCGGAATTGCCGCGCCATAGCTTATTGCACCTGTTAAAGAAAGTGCCTGAAGAATACCAACAGACGCAGAGGACGACTGAATTATACCGGTAATTACAGCACCTGCCACAATGCCAAGGACAGGATTTTTGAATGCAACCAAAAGATTGGTAAATGAGGGCATATCCTTTAAGGGGGCAACTGCTCCGCTCATTAATTTCATACCGTACATAAGTACCGCAAATCCGATTAAAATTGCTCCGATATCCTTTTTCTTATTGCTTTTTGCCAGCATTATGAGAAGTATTCCCACAAGAGCGAAAATAAGCGAAAAATTATCAGGCTTCAAAAGCTTCATAAAAACATTGTCGCTTTCAATACCGACCATACTTAAAAGCCAGGCTGTAACGGTTGTTCCGATATTTGCACCCATAATGATTCCGATGGTGTTTCCGAAGGCAATTATTCCCGAGTTTACAAGTCCCACCAAAATTACGGTAACTGCGGAAGATGACTGAATGGCACTTGTTACCAAAACGCCTACGCCCAATGCTTTTAAGGGATTGTCTGTAATTTTCGCAAGAATTGCTTCAAGCTTTCCGCCTGCCATTTTGGAAAGTCCGTCAGACATTACGTTCATACCGTATAAGAAAAACGCAAGTCCGCCAAGTAATGTTATAATTGAAAAAATGTCCATAAATTTTCTCCTTTTCATTTTATTATCACCATTATCATATCAAATCAATATTAAATCCAAAAGATAATTAATGTAAAAAATGGGTAAAATTTTTTCTATTTACATCTACTTTCCTTTATGGTAATATGAGATATACGAAAGGAGCATACATATGAAATACACAATCAATGACCATATTGAAAAGAGCTTTGACAGACTTTCCAAAAAGGATTATCTTATAAATGACCTGTTAAACGGTGACGGCAACTGGCCCGGCGACTGGGAAGGACGAGCATTACTTGCCTTTTGCTGTCTTTACAAATCCTGCGGCAAAAAAGCAACCGCAATGGATGAATTTATTTCCCGTATTAACGAAGTATTAAACGCAGAAGGCTTTGTTGGCGATGTTTTCAATCCCGATGCCGTAAACGAACAGCAATTATCCGGTAACGGCTGGTTTTTATCTTCCCTTTGCGAATATTATAAGCTTTTCAAAGACGAAAAAATCCTTTCTGTTGCGAAAAAGGTTTTCGAAAACCTTTTCTATGCTGCACTCCCCGCATATGATGTATATCCTTTAGAGCCAAGGGAAAAGGAAGACGGCGGTGTTGGCGGTCACAATTTTGAAAAGAAAAACGGCTGGTTTTTATCAACTGACGTAGGCTGTGCTTTCATCGGCGTTGACGGCGTAAGCCGCTACTATGAGCTTACGAAGGATGAAAAGGCAAAGAAATTTATGGAAAAAACCGCAGATAAGTTCTGTGAAATCGACAAGCTTAAGGTAAAGGCACAAACCCACGCCACCTTAACCGCATCCCGCGCTTATTTCAGATTTTACAAGGTTACGGGGGATAAAAAGTATTTCGACATCGCAAAAGACCATTTTGAGCTTTATGTAAGCGAAGGTATGACCTATACATACGAAAACTTCAACTGGTTTAACCGAAAGGATACCTGGACAGAGCCCTGTGCGGTTACCGACAGTTTAATTCTTGCCATTTGGTTTTTTGAGGATACAAAGGACGAATACTACAAAACCCTGGCTCGCAGAATATGGTTTAACGGTCTTTCTAACTGCCATCGCGATAACGGCGGAGCAGGCCCTAACAGCTGTGTTTCGGAATTAAATCCCTATCTTTCCATATTTATGTACGAAGCTCAGTTCTGCTGCACTATGCGCTATGCCGAAGGCTTAAAATTTGCCTATGAAAACAAGGAATTATTTGAAAACGGTGAAGGCGAAATCACAACAGATGCGCTTGGAAGAAAGTTTTCAGGCGACTGCCTCATCGTAACAGACGAAGAAGGATGCGAGCATTTACTTCCCGATCTTGCATTTCTCCAAAACGATGGCAAAAAATATAAAGTATATTAATTTTCAAGCAAAAAATACCGTTGTCATTCGACAACGGTATTTTTATTTTACTTTGTAATTGTTACTGTCTGTGTTGCTCCGTCCCAGGCTACGTTATAGCCAAGCTGTTCGGAAACAAATCTTACGGGAATAAAGGTTCTTGAATCCTTTATTACGGGGAAGTTAAGAAGGGTGTATCTTACCTCTCCAAGCTCCTTATTTTTTACATATACAAGGTAGTTCCATATCTGAAGAACTATCTCGGAATCAGCGGTTTTGATGGTGATTTTCTTACTTGCACCATCCCAGGAGATTTCTGCACCCATTTCTTCAACAAGCCCTCTTAAGGGAATCATTGTAGAGCCGTCAACGATATACGGTGCAACATCTATTGTTTTTTCGGATGCTGCGCCATCCTTTTCGCTCTTTATCACGTTGGAACCGATTGTAAGCTCATACTTTTCAGGCTTTTTAGTTACCGCTTCATTTTCTGCATCGTGCGCTTCCTTGTTCTGATAAAATTCAATTTCTGTGCAGGCAACACGGGCTACGCAGGATTCTTCAATTTCGAAATCAATATAACGTGCCTTTACGGGTGTGTCGAAAATAAATTTCTTTGTGGTTAAATCCTTCGCAAGTACTTCGTGCGCTAAAAGTGTTGTCCAGTTTTCTCCGTCTTCACTTATGTGAGCGCTGAACTTAAGCCAGAGTCCGTGAAGGTCCTGTGTTTGTCTCGGAATATAGTGCATTTCGGAGAAGGTTCTTACTTTTCCCATATCAAGAGAGAGTATAACGGGGAAATCATCGCTTTTTAATGCCTCTGTCTGGAATATAACACCGTCGGGTCCGTCAAACGCCTTATCGATGGTAAAGTCATTCCAGCAATCACCGTCATAGCTTGCGACAAAATCCTTGGTATCAAGGCGATAAAGTCTGTTCTTTGAGTCTTCCTCATAGAAATCTTCAAAGGCCACGGTCTTAAACTCGCTTCTCTCTTCCCACAGGTTAAATTCACCCAGTGTTCCGAAATACTGTGCACCTTCTAAAATTTCAAGTTTAACCTTTTTAACGCTTATATTTGCATTGAATGCAATTTCTCTGGGATCCTTATTTCCTGATTTCAAAGGAAATTCCGTGTTTTCAAAAAGCAGGAAATAGTCTGATGCATCGTCCTTTGCAACATAGACATTAAGCTTTAATATTTTACCGGTGTCCATTCCGTCTCCTCTGGGGTGAAGGGAGATTCCCGAAATAACCTGCGCCTCGGGAAGCTCTATTTCAAGAACATAGGGAGGATTGTCTCTTCCTGTTACAACACCGTCAGCCGCCTGATAATCGGAATGCCAGTGAGTATTGGTGTCTCCGTCCAAAATCTTCATGGGATGACCCGACACAAAGGATTCGCCCGATGCAACCCAGCCGGTTCTGTCAAGGAAAGGTACTCCTTCAAGGCTTTTTCCGTTGCCCGTTACGGGTGCTTTTTTCACAGCTTCCTTTTCATGAGGCGCTGTAAGGAACTTAATTTCTGCCGCAGTTGCCACATTGCTTATGGAATCGGTGGTTTCAATTTTTATGGCACGAAGCTCTGTTTTATCAAGCTCTACTGTTTTTGTCTTTATTCCGTCTGTATAGGCAAAGTTTCCTGATTTAATTTTCTTAAATTCTTTACCGTCTGTTGAGCCGTAAATTGTGTAGTTATTAAATACACCGCCCTGATTTCCTTTTCTCGGCACATAGGTGATACCGTAAAGCGTAACTGTCTTTCCGAAGTCAACAGAAAGATAATGAGGATAGGGAGCCATGGTTGTTATCTGTCCGTTTTCTGCTTCGTAGCTTGTATGCCAGTAGGTATTTTCATTTCCGTCAAAGGCGTTTTGTGCTACCTGACTGTAGAAAACGCTGGAGCCTTCAATTTTCCAGGCTGCTTCGCGGGCAAGATAAATATCTTCCTTCACTTCAGTTTCAGATTCAACTTCCACTTCCGCTTTATCCTTTAAGAAGAAAATTTCTGTCGCAGAACCGAAGCCGTCTCCCGCGTCGGTGGTTTCTATTTTAATAACCTTTACGCTTACTTTATTATCAAAGTTGATAATCTGCGGTGTAACTCCCTTGGAGTAGTCGCACATTCCGCTTTTTATTTCTTCAAAGTTCTCACCGTCATCGGAACCATATACAATGTAGTTATTAAAGCGTCCCGCCATATTATCTGTTCTGGGGTAGTAGATAACGCCTGCCACATTAATCATTTTACCGAAATCAGCAGTTATATAATGAGGATAGGGTGCCTTACTTACAATCTGTCCGTTTGCCGCCTCATAGCTTGAATGCCAGTGGGTTTTTGTATCTCCGTCAAAGGCTTTGTCTGCCGTAAGGGAATAGAATGTGCTTGATGCGGAAAATTCCCAGCTTCCGTCGTTTTCATATGCGCCTTCAACAGTTTCTTTTTTAGCCGCCGAAGCTGAACTACCCTGGGACACTACCTTTCCCGAAATATCTTCGTCGGTAATTAAGGCAATTTCTCCGACTTCCCATTCGCCCCAGCCGTCGTTACTCTTTTTTGATACGAGAGAAATATATTTTGCGGTAACGTCTTTACCGAAGGTATAGTCGTCATACCAGAATGAGTTGTTTGCCGATCTTACGTTGCTGACCTCAGTCCAGTTTGTACCGTCTTCGGAAATCTTAACAAGTAAAACCTCTGCTCTTCTGTGATCCTGACCGTTCATATCGGGATTTGAATTTCTTCCTTCAGCACCTGCTACGCAGTTGTCGCTCATCCATACACGGATTCCCGAAAAGCTTATTTCAGATCCGAACTCAATCTTAATTTCTCCGCCAAGTCTTGCACCGAAGGTATTTCTTACACCATCTGTAAGAAAGGAAACTCCTCCTGCGCCATAGCCGCCCTTATCGGTTCCGTTATAGGTTATATATGCGCCCTTTATGGACTTGCTGCCGTCAGAGCCTTCCATTCCGGCGGCAAAAGATGTCACGGAAAAGAGCATTAAGGCTGCCAATATCAATGATAATATTTTTTTCATAAGAAATCCTCCCTTCAGTTAAGATGTGAAAGTGCGGTATTTACCGCATTCATATCGGCATTACCCTTGCTTATCACAAAGGCTCCATTTCCTAAATCCGTTACATTCCAGCCATAGCACTCGGCAATGAATGATGCAGGGATATAGAATATTCCGTTTCTGTAAACAACGGGATTTGTAAGACGTGCTTCACGTCCGTCAATAATTACGTCAAGTGAGTCAAGCTCGCATGTCGTAAATGAATTGTTTATGATGTTTTCTTTTCTTTCGTCAAGCTCTGAATGATATGTAAAGAATCTGTTATAGGTTCCCACATACTTTGTCTTGCTTCTGCCATAGCCCATAATTTCGTTATAAACCTGCTCGGGGATATAAAGTGTACCGTTTTCCATAAAAGGAGTAACAGTTATATCATCTTCATAAACTCTCATCTTTGCGCCCTTTACCAAAGCCTTGCTTACCCCTGCCTTAAGAACGGAGGTTTCTGCTGCAATGAGCGGTGCTCTTTCTTCTTTTGTGAGAGTTGTCTCGGCAACTTCCGTATATACATAGTTGAATCGTCCGGGAGGTGCAACGCTACCTTCAGAATAGAAGGTCAAAAGGTCGCCTTCGGGCTTTACGGCGTCAGTCCACTTGAATTCAAAATCAACCGTGCCTGTTTCGCCGATTACACTTCTCGGTACGGAAATAATGTAGCTTGCACCGTTAATATTGGCTTTTGCTTCGCCTGCTTTTTCCCATGTCCATGCATTTCCGACATTTTCAGATACAACACCAATACCGTCAAGGTTTATCGCATAGTCATAGCCTTCCCAGCCGGTTACGGCATTTCTGTCGGTGTTAAGATAAAGAGTCATAAAGCCCTTATCGTGATTTTCCACTACATTTTCGCAGTTTACAAGGAAGTAGAAATTATCATTGTCAAAAGATACCTTTGCACCCTTTATGGCATTTATAACATCTGTTTCAAAGTGGTGTGTTTCTCTCTGAGAGCCATAGATGCCAAGACCGTCTTCATTTCTTTCATAGTTGTTGAAGTATCTTACATATTCAGGTCCAACCTCGTTCCACTGGTTAAGGTCGCCTGTAATGTCAACGGTTTTTGCTCCCGATGCTGTAGGAACGGGACGTACGCCCTTGTACTTTCTTATAAAGTCGCTGAGCATATTGTAGCAGTCATCCTTCAAAGGACCTCTTGCAGGTTCAAAGTCACGGCTGTTTTCGTCGTTATATGTATCAACAAATACAAGACCTGAATATTTTCCGTATACGTCGTAGCGAATGGTGGTCCACTCATTCCAGCCGTCAATCATAACAAATTCGGGATCCACATCAAGAGCAAGACCTGCCTGCTCACGGAAGAAGTAGCCTTCTCTCATACCACGCTCGGTATAATCTTCGCCGAAAGCTTCGGTATACGCTCTTCCCTTTGAATAGGGGTCGGAGAATACGCCTGTTGTGTTAAGCCCGTAAACTGTAGATTCATTAAGTGCAGAACCAACAGCCAAAAATCCGGGGCGACCGTCATCTGTAAATCCGCCTCTTAAAACCTGGGGATAATGTTCAAGCCAGAACCAGTAATTTGTTCCTCTGTTTGTCTTATCGCTTCTTATACCCATTTCCTTATAGCTAAAAAAGCCTTCTGTTTCTTTAACAACACCTGTTGCAATTTCGCTTCCGTCTTTTATGTTTCCAATAGCTCTGAAGGGCACCGCATTACCGAAAAGCACGGGCTTTTCGTCCATATAGTACCATATATCGGAATAGTCGTTGTTCTTAAAGCAGTTTAAGTACAAGGATATAAGGTTATTATATGCATTGGAATTTGACTGTCCCATAGAGGTGAATGCAGCAATACGGGGAATGTCGACACCTGTTGCCTTTGAATCACGGAACGCCTCTGCCAGAACGTTGAGTGTTGAAATATAGTTTGCACCGCCATTGGTATAGTCAAAGAATATTGCATCAACACCTGCATCGGAAAGCATTTCCGCATGGCGACGGTATACCCAGTAGTCATAGGAATCGTAAAATCCGAAAAGAGGCTCCTGCCAGTAATATCTTGCATTTAAAATCCATGCTTCGTGGGCAAAATTGCCTTCCGCTCCGGGATTATTTTTTATAACCGCAGGGATAGAACCACCCTGGGTTGCAGGACCTTCGTCAACGTGCCAGTTCCAGTAAAGCATACCAACCTCGTGGGCACCTTCCTTTACGGCACCTGCCTCCTCATAGGATGCAACAGCTCTTCCGAAATCGTCCGTTGCCGCCCATGTATCGGAATAGTTATCAATTATGGCACTGTCGGGAACCTTTACCGACTGATTATCGTGCTTATATTCTTTTTCAGAGAAGATAACCTCTTTAAACGTACTGTATTTATTGGCTTCTCCGCCGGTTAAAAAGTAAAAATATACGTCGTGAGTTCCGCTCACTCCGGAAACAGAGGTATATTTTTCAATTTCACCGTCTGCATCAAAATGGATGTAGCCAAGAAGTGTTCCTGTTTTATAATTATCAAGAATAACAGCAACATCAAATCCGTTGGTGCCGCCGTTTCCTCTGAAAATCATATCAGCCTTTATTCCGATTGACTTTACACCGGAAAGATTTACGTCCTTAAACATAAACCATTCATAGCCCTTTGCTCTGTAAAGACCGTTTTCCCCCTTGACCAGTCCTGCAGATACGTCTGATGCATCAATCGTTTTGAGTCTTACATCACCATCTGCGGCAAAAACGCTTAATGATGTCGTAATCATTAAAATTACCATTAACAAACAAAATATTTTTTTCATAATAAATCCTCCTTTTATCTTAATTTTATCACGCTGTAACACTTTTGTCAATACTAATTTCTTCCCCTTCAGCCAATTATCCCCATATACAAATCAAAGGCGACATAATGAAAAAAATGCGTCGTTTTTGTTAATATAAAAAGAGTACGGCTATTCGGCGGTGTCCCTTAGGGAGAAGCCGGTTTTGGCTTGTTATTTTCCGCTAATAGTACGCAAAAAAACGCAGACATACGCCAGTATGCCTGCGTTTTTTAACTTCTCTAAGACGAAAAATTACTAACCCAAAACTGCGAATGCACCACAAAATTCTCGATTTTGAGTGCAGGACACGGAAAAAAGCCGAAGGAATCCTTGACGGATTGCGAGGCTTTTTGACACAGTAATGTGCCAAAATCGTGGATTTTGGGCGATTTATCTCTAAGGTGCACCGCCGTTTAACCGTACTCTTTTAAGCAGTTTAGTTTGTAATTGTAACAGTCTGAGTATTTCCGTCCCAGGCTACGTTATAGCCAAGCTGTTCAGATACGAATCTTACGGGGATAAATGTACGTGAATCCTTAATTACGGGGAAGTTGGGAAGGGTGTACATAATGTTACCGAGCTTATTGTCCTTTACGTAAACAAGGTTGTTCCATATCTGAAGGGTAATTGTCTTTCCGGGAACCTTTAATGTAATGGACTTTGTTTCGCCGTCCCAGGCGATTTCCGCACCCATTTCTTCAACCAACCCTCTTAAGGGAATAAGTGTTGAGCCGTTTACGATGTAAGGTGCAACGTCTATTGCCTTTTCAGTTACTTCACCGTTTATATCGGACTTTATTACGTTTGAACCAATCTTAAGTTCATATTTTTCCGTTCTTACAATATGTGACTTATCATAAGCCGTTTTAGTCTGGTAGAATTCGATTTCACAGCAGGAAACTCTCTTTGCGTGTGCTTCTTCAATTTCGATTTCCACAAAGCGGACATCAATTTCCTTTTCAAATGTGATTTTCTTGATGTCGGTATCTATGGGCATCTTAACGCCGAAAGCAGCAGCTTCCCAGTTTTCACCGTCCGTGCTTACATAAACGGAAGCCAGTCCCCATGCACCGTGGCAGTCCTCCGACTGACGGGGCTTATAGGTCATTTCCTTGATGCCGTAAACCTTTCCGAGGTCAATTTTAAGAGTTACGGGGAATGAATCCAGAGCTTCTGTCTGCCAGAAAGCACTTGTTCCGTCAAACACCTTATCGGGTGTATTTTCTGCCCAGCTTTCTCCGTCATACATTGCGGAAAACTCTGTATTGTCAACCTTGTAAAGTCTGTCTCTTGCGTTATCCTCAAAATAGGTTTTAACACTTCCGTCGGGAAGTTTTGTATCTTTTTCCCAGAGGTTGAATTCACCAAGTGTTCCGAAGGACTGTGCGCTCTCTAAAACTTCAAGCTTAATCTTTTTGATGTTAAGGTTTGAAGTGAAGGGAATTTCCTTTTCTTCAGCGTCCTTTGCAAATACAAGGTTTTCATAAAGCATATAATATTCGCCGTCATCTGTATCTTTAGCGTAAACGTTGAGATTTAATATTCTTCCAAGCTCCATATCGTCTCTCGGATGAAGGGTAATACCCGAAGCATAGGTCGCATTGGGAAGAGTGAATTCCAGTATGTAGGGAGGCTTGCTTCTGTCAACAACAGTTCCGTCCACAACGCCGTAGTTTGAGTGCCAGTGGGATCGAATGCTTCCGTCAAGAGCCTTTGCCACGGGGTTCGACTTAAAGGATACGCCCTCTCCTGTCCAGCCTGTTCTGTCAAGATAGGAAAGACCTGCCTTGTTTTTACCTGTTGCGGTAACTGCACCTGTTGCTGTTCCCACGGTGGGCTTTTCAGGAGCAGGAGCAGGAGTTGCCGGAGCGGGTGCTGCTGTTGTTCCGCCCGATGTACCCGTCTTTGTTCCGTCAAAGTTTGCGGTTATAAAGTCGGGAGAGTTTTTATAAAACCAGATTTCAACTGCAGTTGCGAAATCAGCAGATGCCTCGATTGCTTCAATTTTTATTGCACGCATTTCTCTCTTTTCGAATGCGGCAACCTGGGGAACTCTCTCTCCAGCAGGATAAGGAATGGAAGCTGTATGGAAAAGCTCAAAGTTACTTCCGTCCTTTGATGCATAAAGGTTATATTTTTTGAACATTCCCGTTCCGTTGTCTGTTCTCGGAGCATAAGCCCAACCGCCCAACGTTACGGTTTTGCCGAAGTCAACGGTTATGGAAATGGGAAGGTCATCCTTTGAAGTAATTTCGCTTCCCTCTGCGGTGTAGTTTGAATGCCAGTAGGTTGATGCATTTCCGTCAAAGGCATTTGCTATTTCCTTGCCTTTATACTCACTTGATGCTTCTATTTCCCAGGATGAATCAAAGGGGAGAATGTATGCTTCTTCTGCCGCAAAAGCGGAAAGCATAATCGATGCCATTAAAACGGTAAGCATCAATGCAAATATTTTCTTCATAATTCATCCCTCCTTAATTAATGTGAGAAAGTACAGCATTTACTGTGTTCACATCAGCTGCATTTCTGCTTATTGCAAATACGCCGTTTCCTAAATCCTTAACTTCCCAGCCATAGCACTCTGCTATAAAGGAAGCAGGGATATAGAATATTCCGTTTCTGTAAACTACGGGGTTTGAAAGACGAGCTTCTCTTCCTCCTACAAGTACGTCAAGCGATCCAAGCTCACACGTTGTCCAGGTGGAGTTTATGATTTCTTCAAGATTTTCAGAAAGCTCAAAGTGTCTTGTGAAGAAGCGGTTATAACCTGCATTATATTCTGTCTTGCTTCTGCCGTAGCCCATAATTTCATTATATGCGGTTTCGGGAATGTAAAGTGTTCCGTTTTCCATAAAGGCACGGATACTTCTGTCTGCATCGTAAACCTTCATCTTTGCACCCTTTACAATCATCTTTTCTGCTCCTGCCTTGATAATTGTGGTTTCAGCATCCTTAAGAACAGCTCTTTCGGAATCTGTAAGTGCAGTTTCTGCAATTTCTGTAAATACATAGTTAAAGCGTCCGTAAGGAGCAACAGAGCCTTCTGCATAGAAGTTAAGTAAGTCTCCTGCATTTTCAACGGAGTCTGTCCACTTAAATTCAAAGTCAACTACTCCGGTTTCTCCGATTAAGCTTCTGGGAATTGCCATCTGAAGGGCGCTGCCTACTACTGTGTAGTTTACGCTTCCGATGTTTTCCCACGCTCCGTTATACTTTGAAAGCACCTTATCGCCCATTAAGTTTACGGAGTAGTCATAGCCTTCCCATCCTGTTGCCTTATCTCTGTCGGCATTTATGTAGAGCGTCATAAAGCCCTTGCCGTTTGTTTTAATATCCTCTTTGGCATTTACGAGGAAATAGAAATTGTCATTGTCAAATGTAACCTTTCCGCCCGTAAGAGCATTTGTTACAGTTGTTTTGTAGTGATGTATTTCGTCTTCCTTACCGTAAACGCCGAAGGTTTCCACATCACGCTCATAGTTCTGGTCATAGTTGTAATATTCGGGACCAACGCCTGCCCACTGAGAAGCATCTCCTGCAATGTCAATTGTCTTCATACCGCTTGCTGTGGGAACGGGGCGAACACCCTTATATTTTCTTATAAAGTCACAGAGCATATTGTAGCAGTCGTCTTTTAAGGGTCCTCTTACAGGCTCAAAGTCACGGCTGTTTGCATAGTCGAAGGTATCAACGAATACAGTTCCCTTGAAAATGCCGTAAACGTCGTAACGAACGGTTGTAAGCTCGTTCCATCCGTCAAGCATAATAAATTCGGGTTCTGCTTCCAAAGCAAGGTTTGCCTGTTCTTTGAAGAAATAGCCTTCACGCATACCGCGTTCCGAGTCATCCTCACCGAATACTTCGGAGAAACCTCTTCCCTTGGAATAGGGATCGGAGAATACACCTGTCATACCAACACCGTAAACCGTGGACTGATTAATTGCAGAACCTACAACAACAAATTCAGGTCTTCCTGTTTCTTTATCAGCATTTCGGAGTACCTGGGGGAAGTTTTCAAGCTACATCCAGTAATTATTGAAGGTGCTGTCGTTTCTTCCGCCGTTCATACGGAAGGTGAAAAAGTCCTCTGTATCGTTTATAAGCTTACGCTCCATTAAATTGTCGGAATCAACATTTTTTATTGCACGCTCGGGAACAGCATTACCGAAAAGAAGGGGCTTTCCGTCTAAGTAATACCATATATCGGAATAGTCGTGCTCGATAAAGCAGTTTGCATAAATCGCCATAAGGTTTCTGTAGCAGATATCGGCATCCGAACCCATGTGAGAGAAGATTGAAAATTTCGGAATGTCGATGCCCGATGCCTTTGCATCACGGAAAGCTTCCGCAATTACATTTAATGTTGATATATAGTCCCATCCGCCGTTGGTATAGTCAAAGAATATTGCATCAATGCCTGCCAGAGCCATCATTTCCGCATGCTTACGGTATGTCCAGTATTCATATGAGTTGTAGAAGCCAAGTACAGGCTCGCCCCACCAGTACTTTCCGGTTTCTTCCCACACCGGATGATTATAATCCTGCATAGCTTCGGGAGCATTTTTTATAATCTCGGGAATTACACCCGCTTTTGTCAGAACTCCCCCGCCTGAATGCCAGATCCAGTAGAGCATACCAACCTCACGACCGTCGGTTTTAACATCGCCCACCTCTTCATAGTTTGCCAAAGCTCTTCCGAAATCGTCGGTTGCCGCCCAGGTGTCGGAATAAATGTCCTTTATAAGGGAATCATCCACAAACTTATCATAGTCGGGATTTACAAAACCCTTTTTATAAAGAGTTATGTCGTGTATCTTCATAGAAGCAGTTCCCGTGCCTTTTCCGTAGAGGCAGTAAAAATAAAGGTCGTGAACACCGTCAATTTTGTTTATGGAGGTGTATTCCTTTATATTTTCTCCGTCATCGGAAAGGGTAATGTAACCGAGAGGCTCTCCCCTCTTATAGTCATCCGCCATAATAACTAAAGTTTCACCGTTGGAGCTTGTACCGTGAAGATTAACGGATGCAGTAACTCCGATGGAGTTTATGCCCGTTAAGTCAACGTCCTTGAACATAAAGTACTCCTTATGTTCAAAGCCTCCTATGTGCGTTTCGGGAGTATAAATTTTCGATGTTTTTTCATCGACATCGGCAGGCTTAAATGTAATCTCATCTGCTGCCATAACCACTGTAACAAAAGAGAATACCATTAAGAGTGCCAAAAGCAAGCTAAATACCTTTTTCATCATTTCCATCCTTTCATATAATATGTTATCTCAATTATATCACAGCTCGTTAATTCCGTCAATATAAAAAAGCGATACATATCTTGTACTTTTCGGTAAAAAAAGGAGCTCAACGCTCCTTTTCAAATAGCTTTTCAGCATCTTTTATTTCTTCGTCAAAAGGCAAAGTTTCAGGCAGGGTGCAATCCATTCCGAGGGCTGAATATTTCGATCCGGCATAGTTATGATACGGCAAAACCTTTACCTCTGTCACGTTTTTTAAGGACGACACAAATTCTGCTATTTTTCCCTTTTCCCCTGAATTGAAGAAAGGCACATAAGGATACCTTATTTCTATGCTTTTACCAAGCGAGTCGATATATTCAAGGTTTTCAAGAATCAGCTTATTTGACTTTCCCGTACATTTAATGTGGACAGATTCATCAATCGCTTTTATGTCGTATAAAAACAGGTCTGTATAGGGCATCACCTTATCTATTTCTTCCCTTTTCACATAGCCCGATGTATCAACTGCCGTATGTATGCCCTCTTTTTTAAGCTCTTTAAGAAGCTCGGCACAAAAATCCGCCTGCATAAGACATTCACCGCCTGACAATGTGACGCCGCCACCCGAATTTTCGTAAAAATCCTTATCCTGTAAAACTTCAGACACAATCTCTGCCACAGTTACGCTTTTTCCGTAAAGCTTTAACACATCCCCCCGACATACATTTACACAATCACCACAGGCTGTGCATTTTGTCCTATCTAAAAAATGACCTTTTTCATTAAGTGAATGAGCGCCATTTTGGCAGGTATAGGTGCAAACACCGCACCCGATACACTTATGTTCAAAGGATGCAAGCTCACTCTTAAAGGAAATCCCTTCGGGATTGTGGCACCATATACACGAAAGCGGACAGCCCTTAAAAAACACCGTTGTCCTTATGCCGGGCCCGTCGTGTACCGCAAAGTGCTTTATTTCAAATATCAAAGCGTTTTTCATATTATTCTCCTTTGTCATATTATGTTTTCCGCCCTTTTGATATAAGCATCCTGCTCGTCCTTACACATATTGTTCCAAAGCACATTCCAGCCGCATACTCTCACCTGCAGATTTTCATATTTTTGCGGATTTTTTTGGGCATCGCGGAGAATATTTGCATCAAAAACATTAAAGTGAATTGAAGCTCCGCCCTTTTTTATATATGTACTAAGCACACTGTAAAAAGCCATAAGCCCCTCTTCCCCCGAAATCGCCGACGGATGAAGCATTACATCAAGGCAAGCTCCGGAATTTGACAGAGACATATCAAGGGTTGTTGCGGAGTTTATAAGTGCCGTTACGCCATTTTTATCCATTCCGGGAGTCGGCGATGCATTTTTAGAAGTTTCTTCCCCGTTTTTTCTGCCGTCAGGCGTAGCTTTGGTTGCTTTTCCCATATCTATAAAAGCTCTCGCAGAATGAATTTCATATTCATAAATTCCGCCAAGGCCATTTTTCGCATCCGCAATGACAGATGCAAATAAATTATGAATTGCATTTGCATAATAATCCGCCACTTTATCTCCGTTGCCGTATTTATGCTTGCAGGAAAGGGCTTTATGCCTTAGTTCTTCATAGCCTTCCCAGTTACTTTCGATAGCTTCTTTAAGCTCCTTCATTGTGGTATAGCCTGTTTCAAACACAAGCTCATACACCGCCATAAGAGCATCAACTGCACTGCCGAGTCCGTTCAAAAGCATAGCTGAAACCGCATTCATTCCTCCGTCGTTGCCGTCAGCCAGTTTATCTATGCAGGAGGGAATTGTTCCGGCAAACAGCAGTACCGGGTTTACTTCATTTATGTGTGCTTCAAGCTCATTTATAACCGCCATAGTCCTTTTCATCATATACTCAAGCTGTTTAAGGTATGCCCTGTAAAAGTCCCCAAAGCTTTCAAAGGATAAAACATCTCCCGTTTTAAGCCCCAGCTCCATTCCCGTAGATACGTCTGTTCCGTTGTTGAACACGAAAAGTATAGGCTTCAGTACATTGATTGTGCTGAAGGAAGTGCTGATGCTCTTTGCTTTAATCGCATATTCATAGCACCCTTTTACAACCGAATCCAGAGCCTCCTCATAGGTTGCTCCTGATCGCATCAGGGACTTCACAATTATATCTTCATTGCAAAATACGATGCCGTTTGAGCCTCCCCTTATCATTTCAAGAGCCTTTAATATAAAGTCCTTCGGCGTTTTTTCGCTTATCTTTATCTGAATTTTCGGGTTATATATTCCGAGAGTATCCATAATATCCAAAATGAGATAAGAAAGCTCGCACACCTTTGAGCTTCCGTCTGCATTTGTTCCACCAAGATAAAGGGGCTGTCCCCAATAATTTCCCATTGCGTGAAACTGAAGGAGAAAATATGCAATAAATTCCGCAAGCTCCTCTTTTTCAAAAGTCCCGTTTTCCATATCTTTTTGATAAAACGGCATAAGGGTTGCATCAAGTCCGTAGCCAAGGCTTCTCACCTGATTATAGTCTACACATTCGCTTAATATAAAATATAAGTATATCAATAAAAGTACATCAAATGTGTTTTTGGGTGCTCCTTCCGCCAGATTCAAAAGGGCAGAAGATACGGTTTTTGCTTTATCGCTTTTTTTCGTAAGCGAATAATCATAAAGCCTTTTTATCAGTCTTAAAACCGCTTTATATTCAATACTTGCCGCATTGTAAAATATTTCTCTTTTTTCAGTCAATGTGTTTTCTTTTTTATGCTTTTCATATGACTTTTCAAGGCGGGTTAATATCCCCTTAAAACCAAGCTTTATAAGTGAATCCCAATCGGGAACAGAGTGGTCAAAATCAAGAGAAATCCATGCAAGACCCGAAGCCATCATTTTGTCCCTTAAGCTTTCTGTTTTTCCGTTTACTTTTTTTAATAACTCGTTATGCCAAGGATTTACCGTGTAATCCTTAATAATCCTTCCCCAGGAATAAATTCCGACAAAGTAATCGCTGTCGTTTACGTCAATTCTTGTATTATCAAGAATATATTCAAAAAGTCTTGCCTTTATAATCTGCCGCGGTTCGTTTTTCAACTTTTCCGAAAGGACGGAAAGACCCTTTTTAATTTCCTCATCGCTTAATCCCGTAGACTCATCATAGTCATATCCGTGATAGTCCATTCTGTTAAAAGGATTAAACTCTTCCGAAGTTTTGTGATATTTGTTTTCAATTACTGCTCTGTCGCACTCTTTAACTATTTCATACCGAAGATTCATATTACCCCTCCATCCCTTTTATCAGATTGTCCTGCATTTCGCTGTCTAAATCAGCAAAATATACATTCCATCCGCAAAGGCGAACCTGAAGGTTTTTATACTTTTCGGGATTTTTCTTTGCTTCTTTCAAAATTTCTGCAGAAAGCACATTAAAGTGTACCGCAAAACCGCCCTTCTTAAAGTAGGTTTTCAAAACTCCCGACATAACCGAAAGTCCTTCATCCCCCGATGCCGCTGACGGATGAACGGCTAAATCAAGCACAAGTCCGTTGGGGGAAAGCGCATGGTCAAAGCTCGTGGCAGAATTTATTATTCCCGTAATTCCAGATTTATCCATCCCGAGAGACGGGCTTAAGTTTTTGCTTATTGCCTCGCCCTTTAATCTTCCGTCTGCCGATGCGCCTAAAAGCCTTCCGTAATGCAATATCCAGTCTATCGAGAACATTCCCATACGGAAAACACCGCCACGTCCGTTTTCTTTTCCGTTTATACATTCAGCCATAAAAGAGGCAATCTCCTTTATGAAAAAGTCAGCTTCGGCTTTTCCGTTTCCGTATTTAGGATAGGTCTTTTTCACAAGCTGTCTTAAATCCTCATATCCTTCCCAGTTATTTTTAAGCACTTTGACAAGCTCTTTCAATGTAAGTCTTTTTTCCTCAAACACCAGCTTTTTAATTGCTGTAAGAGAATCTGCAAAGCTTCCCGTTCCAAAGATACAAATGGAAGAATTGTTGTATTTCGCACCGCCTTTATATGCATCTAGTCCCTTTTCCATACAGCTTTCAAAGGTAGCGGAAATAATCGGCGCCTGAAGGTAAGAAGGATAGCTTCTTTCGATGTCCGAAATTTCTAAAATTGCTTTTTCGCTCCACTCTTTCAAAAGAGCTTTTATTGCCGAATAAAAATCGTCAAAGCTTTTATAATCTGCGTCACATTCCTGCCCAAGCAGTTCTTCGTGGCTGAAATTTCTTCCACCGCCAAGTATTACCTCTATTGCCATGGGAAGATTTATCCTTCCGTTTAAGGTGCAGGGAAATTCTTTACCTGCCGCGGCAGGCTCATAACAGCCGATGAGGGTGTAATTCTCCGCATCCGCTTCCTCTTCCCCGATCCCCATAAGAGCTTTTTTTACAACAGGGCTGTTTACAAACACAAAGCTGCTTTTTCCTTTTCTTATGGCATCCATTACAATATCCGTAACATCCTGCGGCAAAGCTTCATCCCACTTTATGTGAATCTTCGGGTCCATAATGTCAAGAGCTATATATTCTTCCAGAATAAGATAGGTCATTTCCGTAACGTGGGTACAGAGGTTAAAGGGAATATTTGCAAGCACCTTAACCGACGTCCACTTGAAAAGAAAATATCTTATAAGCTCCCTTGCTTCATCCTTTGTTATAATCCCCTTTTCAATATCGCTTTTGTAAAAAGGATACAGTAGGTCATCAAGCGCCCCAAGCGAGCGGAGATTTGCCCCCTCCACATGGTGCTGAACCATATAGTAAATGAAATAAAGCTGCATTGCTTCAGCAAGTGTGTGGGGCTCTCTTTCCATAAGAGCCTTTAAGTTTTCTGCCGCAAAGGCGGCATTTTCCCCTTCGGTTTCTCTTGCCAGCTCATAAAGCCTTTTTATGTATATTAAAATTCCCTCATAGGCATATTTAACCGATGTGTAAAATTCTTCCTGCTCTTTTGTAAGACCGTCTTTTTCAAGATAGCTTATAGCCTCTTTAAGTATCCCGGGGATTCCGAGACTTAAAATCCTTTCCCAGTCGGGCATGGTATGCCCGGGATCCCATCCCGCAAGGTATGCACCACGGGCATCCATTAAATTAGCTTCATAGCTTACAGGGTTTAATCTCTGCTTTTCAGAATCCCGCAAATGCATGGGCGTAATGCCGTTTTCCGTCATATCAAAGAAAATATCTGCCGGATTAATGAAAAGACGGGCGTTTTCAAGAAAGCACTTTTCAGCCTTTCCACGTCCCTCCTGCTTTGATGGAGCATTAAAATATTCTTCTTTTATTTTTTCGTAAAGAGCAAGTTCCCTTTCACGGGAAAAAAACTCTTTAGTTTTTTCATACTGATTTTCAATAAGATGTCTGTTTTTTTCAAACGGTACTATCTTCATATCATCGCCTCCTTCGGCTATCAACATATTATCACAACGGCACTTTCAAGTAAATAGACAAAACGAAAAGATGGATTTTTCGAACATTTTTTTATGAAAAACAATGGACAGAAAACTTATGTTCTGCTATAATTAAAGCGAGGTGATTCAGTTGAAAGAAAATCTTATCGTAAAAGAAGTATTGAAAATTTTCGACGGTGGCTTTACCCCCGGCAGAGCAAATGACCAGCCCTGCCGTCATTCCGATGCCTTCTGCTATATACTGGAAGGCGAAGCCGAATATACCTTTTCAGATAAAAAGGCAATTGCAAAAGCTAAAAGTCTCATATTCTTTCCAAAGGGGAGTGCCTATGAAATAAACATACTGAAACCCCTTAAATACATATGCATTGACTTTAATTTCGAATCCGGCTCTTCTCTTACAGACGGTTTGATTTTTAGCAACTTATCCCCCGACCTGGGAAATGAATTTATAAAGCTCCTTAAAAATTATCTTATGAAAAGTCCCTGGTATATGCCATCCCTTTTTCAGGGCGTTTACCGCATATATGCAGAGGCAATAAAGTCGGAAAATGCAAAATACAAAAAAATATCCCCCATCTTTTCCGATATAACCGCCTTAATACTTGAGAATTTATCAAAACCCGATTTTGCGGTTCCTGAAATATCCTCATGTTTCGGAATTTCCGAGGTTCATTTAAGAAGAATTTTCAAAGCCGCAACAGGAACATTCCCTATGTGCTATATCAACTATTTAAGACTTGAAAAAGCAAAAACAATGCTTGCGGAATCAAGTATGAAAGTATCTGAAATTGCAGAGGCGGTAGGCTTTTCAGACCCCTATTATTTCAGCCGTTTATTTAAAACGAAAACGGGGGTATCCCCCGCTTCCTTCAGACGTGACAACTGATTATTTTTCATTTTTTCTGAATTTTCCGGGTGAAACTCCCGTATAGCTTTTGAAAGCCTTGATAAAGGCATAGAGTGTTGAATAATTAAGAAGCTCCGAAATTTGGGTCTCTGTCAGCTTTCCTTCCAAAACCAAAAGCTTTGCCGTTTCTATTTTCCGTTTTTTATGATAGGACGCCAGAGTTTGTCCCGTATGTTTTTTGAAAAACGAAGAAATATAGCTGTAATTATAGTCAAATACTCCACCAAGGTCGGAAAGATTTTCAAGGCTGTAAATATGTGTATCTATATAGTTCATAATCTGATAGCAGAAGACATCAGCCATACTTTTCCCGGAAGTTTTTTTGCGTTGCTCCTTAAAGCTTCGTATAATTTCAACCACAATAATTTTTAAAAGAGCAGACAGGAATTCTTTCTTAAGTGCCATCTCTTCCGAGCTTAATTCGGCAATAACACTTTCCACAAGCATTATAAGCCTTTCATTTTCTATAATTCTCATATCAGCACCGGCATAGCCCTGCATTATTTTTTCAAGCTCCTCGGAAAAAGGAGCTTTATTTGTTTTAAATGAGAAGAAATCAAACTGGAGAGGATTTTCGCTCCCCGACACAATGCCGTGAGTATCGCAGGGGAAGGAAATATATATGTCTCCGCTCTTAACCCGTTTACTTTTGCCGTTGGTTATTACCTCTCCTTCGCCGTCTCTTACCAGCGTAAGCTCAAACCAGTCCAGATGAGCGTGATCCGCTATAACCGTACCTTCTCCGCACATCATTCTCCCTGCCTGAACAAGACTTATTCCGTCAAAATCCACGGTTTCGTGAATGTAATTTATATCAAGATGATATTTCTTGTCTGATTTTTTTATTTTTTCCGTAAGGACCACCCTCTTTCATTTACATTGTAGCATACCTGATATGCGCTTTCAAGGATAAAAATCAATAAATATAAAAAAATGATATGTTTTTTTCCAAAAAAACTATTTACATATCTGCTTTTTGATATATAATGATATTAACAACTGTCGGTAAAAGCCGACCATTAAGGAGGAATAATTTATGAAAACACTCGCAATAATCGGTTGCGGAAGAATTGCAAAAAACGCACACTTCCCCGCTCTTTCAAGAATTGAGGACGTAAGAATCAAATATGCCTGCGACCTTATTCCCGAAAAGGCAGAAGCCTTGAAAAAAGATTATCCCATAATCGAAAACATAATCACAGACTACAAGGTGGCTCTTGCCGATCCCGAAGTTGATGCGGTTTATGTACTTACTCCCAACTATGCACACTACACAGTTACAATGGATGCAATTGCCGCAGGAAAGCACGTTTTCTGTGAAAAGCCCATCACCGTAAACTACCCCCTCTCCTGCGAAATGGCAGAAGCTGCAAATAAAGCAGGAAAAATGCTTAATATCGGTGTTTGCAACCGTTATCACAAGTCTGTTGAAATGCTTGAAGAAATGAACAGAGAAGGAAAGTTCGGTACACTCTATCACATTTACTGCTCCTTCCGTTCCTTCCGCTCCATCCCAGGCCTCGGCGGTGCATTTACCACCAAGAGTCAGTCCGGCGGCGGGGTTTTAATTG
>JAZRHF010000144.1:0-23327 GCA_045644565.1 Clostridia bacterium
AAATTAAAATTCTTCTTCGTCTCGGTCTTCTTCTTCAAAATCGTATTCTTCTTCCTCATCTTCATCGGAATCGTCATGAGATGGGGGATTGGAAGGCTCTGCATCCGTATTGGAAGTAACTTCCTCAACGGGAACAGGAGCGGAGGAGGTTACTTCCTCCTCAATAAGATTCAAGGGGTCTGAATCCTCAATGATTGTTTCATCTTCATAATAGCTTGCAAGTCTTGTTACTATTTTGGGAGAAAGACCTGTATGCTTTAATATAAGTTCGTGAAGGGCTGACTTTGTATCTTCCTGAGCCAAAATGTCTATCATAATTTTGTCGGTATCGTCAAAGAGCAGAACCAAAGCACCTTCGTCTTCTCTTACGCTTGAACGTTCAAGTGCAATTAAAAGCTTAAGGTTATTTGTATCTTTGCAGATATCTCTCCACTTGTCGCTGATAGCTTTAATATCCTCGCTTGTAGGCTCAATTTTTCTGACCTGTTTCGCCTTTACGGGAGATGCTTTTTTGCCGTTATCCTGAGAAATGTTTTCCTGTGGAATGGAAGAAGGAGCGAAAGAAATTCCTGTAGCTATTTTTTTCTCAAGCTCAGAAAGTCTTAAAATAACAGCATCCTGATCTTCCGCATAAATAGGATTGCACATTTTTATAACCGCAATGTCAAGCATAACACGGTCGTTTGTCATAAATCTCAAGTTGGAAGCGGTTTTGATAAGCGTATCAATGCAAAACATCATACGCTCTTTAGTCATTTCCGTGGAAGCTAAACGGAATTCTTCCTTCTCTTCATCGGTATAATCCGAAAAAACTGTTTCAGAAACGGAAAATCTTAAAAGAGTGGTGAAATAATCCGTTAAAGAATCAATGAATTTAGCGGCGCTTTTTCCGGCAGCTAAAAATTCATCAACCATAGAAAGTGTTCTTTTTGAGTCGTTTGTTGCGATTGAACGAACAGTTCTGTAAAGGAAATTTTTCTCCGTTAATCCTAAAAGTGTGTAAACGCTTTCTTCTGTTATGGAATCTGATATTGCACTGCACTGGTCGAGTAAGCTTAAAGCATCACGAAGAGCGCCGTCGGCACTTCTGGCAATTAAGTGTGCCGCGCCTTCTTCTATTATTATACCTTCTTCCCGTGCCACATAAACTATACGGGAAGCGATGTCGTCGGCAGTAATTCTTCTGAAGTCAATACGCTGACATCTTGATAAAATGGTTGCAGGAACCTTGTGGGTTTCCGTGGTAGCTAATATGAAAATTACACCCTCCGGAGGCTCTTCCAAAAGCTTTAACAATGCGTTGAACGCTCCGCCGGAAAGCATATGTACCTCGTCTATGATGTAAACCTTGCACTTGGCTTCTGCTGCGGCAAAGCGTGCTTCGCTTCGTAAGTCTCTTATATTGTCAACACCGTTGTTACTTGCGGCGTCGATTTCGATGATATCCATTATTTCTCCGCTTAAAATTCCCTTGCAGGCACTGCACTCATTACAAGGATTGCCGTCAACGGGGGATAAGCAGTTTAATGCTCTTGATAAAATGCGGGCGGTTGAGGTTTTTCCTGTTCCTCGTCCACCGCAGAATAAAAAGGCATGACCGGTTTTGCCCGACAAAACTTCATTCTGAAGTGTGCGGGTGATATGCTCCTGACCTATTACGTCTGAAAAGGTCAAAGGTCTCCATTTACGGTATAACGCAATGTGCTCACTCACGGTAATGCCTCCTTTATATAATGTGTATTTGAAAAGCCGGTATCAAAATTTTTATACTAAAAAAGTCGTACATCCTTTAGTCGGAAACAATGATGCATGCGGTATTTATATCAAAAAGCTCAGGTCAGGCGCCCCCGCGGCACATGACGGACACCGCTTATTGCTGCTTGGTTCCCCACCTGACAAGGTTCACGGCTCGCCATTGCGCAGGACCCGACCGTCACAGCCCTTGATATAAGCCTGCCATACACAATTGTTCCCTCCTAAAGGAGATCGTCCCCACTATAGCGGATTGAGGGCTACAGGGCACCGCTACCACCCCGACCGGTACGACTTTACTATTATACACCAAAATAAACAATTTATCAATAGTTAATTTAATTTTATTTTATTTTGAACGGCAATATAGCGTTTGTAAAAAAAGCTTCCTTTTAAATATATATACAACACGCATATAAAGACGTATATATTTTGCGGTTGCCGTGAGAATGATTTTTCCGCAAGAATCAAGGAATTTTGGTCAGGAAAAGGCTTTTTTTGGAGAAAATAAAAAAATTTGAAAAAATTTAAACTTTTTTCTTGCTAAAATGATAGTAGTGTGATATAATTAGAATACTATATCATGCAAGTGGTATGATTATGTCCTTATTTACTTGTTCTGGAGGCTAAAAACACAGAACAATGAAAAATAAACATGAAAAGTAATTAAAAATCAGGGAGGAGTAACAACATGAGAAACAAATTACTTGCATTGATCCTGGCACTCACAATGGTAGTTGGACTGGCTGCCATGACCCCCGTTGCAATTTCTGCAGCAGGTGTTGAAACAGTCGGAAGGAATGTTACGCTTGAGGCAGCTGAACTTCTTATGACACTGAACATCGTTCAGGGCTATGAAGACGGTTCGCTCGGTCTTGAAAAGAACATCACCAGAGCAGAATTCGCAGCTATGCTTGCGAGAATGCTTCAGGGAACTGATGAACTTAACTTGAACGCAGGCGCAATTATCAACACTAAGATGAGCGAAACACCTGAAAACATCGCTGCTGTAAAGGCTGCAACAGAGACAGCTTTCAATGGCACAGCAGGTGCTTCCGCTGCAAACGTAGGCGCAAAGAAATATCAGACAGATATTGATTCAACTGACCTTGCAGATCCTTCTTTCAGCGACATTTCTGAACTTCACTGGGCTTATAATGACGTTGAATATTTAAGAGGACAGGGTATTGTTACCGGTTATTCTGACGGTACATTCAAGCCCGACAACAACATTCTTTATGAAGAAGCTGTAAAGTTCGTTGTATCTGCACTTGGCTATGATTTCATGGCTGTAACATACGGAGGATATCCCGAAGGATACACAAAGACAGCTGATCAGCTTAAGATTTTAAAGAACGTAAACGGCAAGCTTGGAGTAGCTGCAACAAGAGAGCAGATTATGGTTCTTCTTTACAACTCTCTTACTGCTGACTACCTTGTTCTTGACGAAATCAGCGGTCAGTACAATGTATATGAAACAGATAAGAACATCCTTAACTACGTATTCGGTCTTGACATAATCGAAAAGTGCTATGTAGTAGCAAATGAAGTTACAGGTCTTGATTCCGTATATGATGCAACCGATAAGGGTACTATCGAAATCGGTGAAGAAAGCGGAGTAGGCGGTACAGTATTTAAGGTATTCAACGATTCTTATAAAGATCTTTTAGGTTACAGAGTAAAGGCATACGTTAAGTATGACGAATACGATGAAAAGAGGGGCGAACTCTATTGCATGTTCCCCTATGCAAACACCAAGAAGATCACTGTTAACGCTAAGGACGTAATTGATGCTGACTTAAGCGAAAACCTTCTTACAGTATACGGCGAAGATGAAGATGAAATTGAACTTGAACTTGCAGACGAACCCGATGTTATTTACAACGGTGTTGCATATGCAAGAAACATAAATAACAGCTTCTTCTATCTTGAATCCGGAGACATTACTCTTGTTTCTACCACAGGAACAAAGGTATATGACCTTATCTATGTAAACGAATATATTCCTATGCTTGTTGAAACAGTTAAGGAAAGCAACAAGACAATAACAGGTATCAGCTATTATAATGATGCAATACATGAAGATTACACTCTCTGTCTTGATGAAGAGAAAGATTATGAAGCAGGTAAGGAAATTACAGTTAATATCATAAAGGCTGATGGCACAAAGGGTCAGTTCTCTGATATCAAGGCTGATTCCGTTATCTATGTGAGAATGTGGGCTAATAACTACACAATCAACCTCGGCGGCAAGATTGTAAACGGTGCTGTTGCAAGAAAAGGCTCTGACTTCGTAGTAATCGGCGATACAAAGTACGAAGAAGTTGAAGGAAGCAATGCTTTTGCAGACCACAAGTCCGGCACTAACCTTATGCTTGCAATCGACAAGGACGGTTATGTATTCTATGCAAAAGCAAACGCAGGTCTTGCAGCATTAAGCTACGGTCTCTTAATGGATATCGCTGTTGACGAAGAAGTAAGCGGCTTTACAGATGTTGTAAAGATTAAGATTATGGATACAGCAGGCAAGAAGCAGGTTTATACTATTGCTGAAAACATGAAGTTTACAGATATGGGCGTTGATACTTATCGTTTCAACGACGAAGGCAAAGCTTCTTCCATCACATTAGATGAACTTTGCGCAATGCTTAAGGAATCTGCTAAGTATGCAAGCTTACAGAAGGGCACCAGTTATGCTTCTGCATCTTCAAAGCGTCCTTACGAGCAGGTTGTAAAGTTTGCTCTTAACTCTAACGGAGAAGTTAAGGAAATTGTTACCGCTATGCTTTCCTCTGAGGTTCCCGAAGGAGTAGATAAAAAAGCATATTTCACAGTTGAGGATGTTAACGTAAGCGGAGTCGCTTATCATATTAATGCAGGCAGCATCTATGGAGCACCCTATATAATAAATGGTGCTACAATGTTCAGAGTTTCCAAAAACACACCTGCTCCGGATGATGAGTATAACGTAACGAAGTGGACCACAGGTGCAAGAAGCGGTGATCACGGTCACGTTCTTTTCGATGTCGGAGAAGACGGCAAGGTTGCTGTAGTAATTTCAGGTAACGATTATAATAAAAACAGCAAGAATCAGTCGGAATACGGCAACTGGATAATGGTTGAATACCTTCAGGATACAATTATCGACTTTGAAGGCGAACCTGAAAACGGATACGAACTCGGATTTATTGCAAACGGTGCTTACCAGACAAAGAATGCTATTGAATCCGGCAGCTACGGTTATCTTTCTCCTGAAGCAAAGAACTACAACATAGGTGATGTTATAAATCCCAGCTCTTGGTCAAGAGGCGGAAACTGGTACGGTCATTACGATTACCCGCTTGGTAATATTGACAAAATTGATGCAGGCGCTTTCCAGATTGAAGGTGAAACCGATAAAAACTTCACATTCGGTTTCTATCCCATCAAGGCAGTGCTTTCCAGAATTATAGAAGGAACTTATGATATGTGCCTCCATGCAGTTGACGGCTCTGAAAGCTGGGGTAAGTGGGAAAGAGAAATTGTATTCGGTAGAGTAAGAAGCGTTGCAGGCGGTAACATTATCGTTGAATACGGCCCCGGTGCTGCTCAGGCTATCGTTTGCACAATCAACGGCAAGAAAGCTGCTCTCTATGACTGCGAAACAGGTTTTGTAAAGGCAGCTAATGCAACAGAAGCACAGGAAGGTGACTGGGTACTTCTTCAGATGGCTAACAAGGAATTCAAGACCATGTTCATTTACACAAATACTGACATGGCTGACCTTGATAATATTCAGCAGTACGAAAACGAAAGAGACTAAGAGTCAGACAAGTGACAGAGCCGCTTTTTATGCGGCTCGGTCACACTTAATAAGGTGCAAACCTTAATTGAAAGAAAGGAATGGCAATAAAATGAAATTAAAAAGAACACTCTCTCTCCTTATTGCCCTCAGTATGCTTGTCGGACTCATGTTCACAGTGCCTGCTGCAGCATTAACCCCTGTTGAGGGATATGCTGAAACAGTAGTTGTTGATGAAAGCTTTGATAAATCTTTTAGCGATAAGCTTACTGTATTTAACGGTAGCGTTGAAGAAGGTACACTTGAGTTTACACTTTCTTCCGCATCATATATGGCAGTAAATGGCGGTTTTGATACAAAGGCCAATAAGCAGGTTATTATTGACTTTGATATGGCAACAACCAAAGAATATACAGATCCTTGGTCTGCAAGCTTTATCGGTATCAACCTTAACAACGCACAGATGAAGCCTTCTGATAAGGCATATGGTGTATGGGTTGGTATCACAGCGGACAAAATGGTTTTATGGTTCTCACACAAACTTGCAAAGTGGGAAAGCGAAGAGGCAGTTGAAGTCGTGGATTATCTCGTAGTAGATGCTCCTATTGATCTTTCTTCTGCAGCATACAAGGTAATTTATGAAGGCGAAGTTGCAGAACTTTATGCAAACGATGAGTTACTTGTAAGCTACGCTTTGGATGCCGACAAATATGCGGTATTAACTGCAGGTGACGATGTTCTTACATCTACACTTAAGTTTGTTGACGTTCAGTCTTACAGATACTTCGATATTTACAATGCAGTAGTTGAAAATTCCGATGACGATCCTCTTGCTCCTCAGGATCCTGAGGACTATCTTCCCGCTGAAGAAGAGGAAGATGATGCCGAAGAAGTTGAAATGCAGGCATTTGAAGTAGATGTTGTTGAATTGGAAGCTCTTGAAGAATTTGATGAAGTTGTAGCTTTAGATGTAATTGAATATGCGGTTGTTAATATTGACAACCTTAAGGTTACATACCTTAAAGATCTCCTTATAACAGAAGATACTGTAGCAAAATTTGAAAGCAAAAAAGAAGAACTTCAGAGCGTAATCGATGCATATTACAGCGAAGATACAGAAGATGATTTATATCTTTCCAACAGCTTGAATGTTACAGATCTTGAAAATGCAATTGCTGAACTTGACGATGCTCTTTTAACAGAAGGACTTCTTGAAGAAGAGGCAAATGCAATTCTCACAGCTGTTGGCGGCGTGCTTGCTGATGCAGTTTCAATAGCAACTGCTGAAAGCTATCCCGACAGATTTGTAGGCTTTGAACAGATTATTGAAGAGCTTCTTGCAGATCCCGACAGTGACTATACTGAAGAGGAACTTCTTGAGGTTCAGGACAAGATTGATGCAGCAAAAGATCTTGTTAATGAAGACGGCGTAACTAACAACGCGCTTGATGATGCTTACAATAGCGTTCTTAAAGCAATTGCTGAACTTAACATTTATACAGAAAACGGTATTCCTGCATATTCACAGAGCTTTACAGGAAGCTATACTCTTGAACAGTTTGAAAAAGAATGGTATCATACAGGTGCAAGCCATCAGTCTGTTCCTGTAACAACTGCTGCAGGTATTCCCATAAACCTTTGGGGTGCATATCCCGACCAGGCCGGCTGCTTCAGATACGAGATGCAGTTAAGAAAGAGCTACCCCGTATACAGCGTTCAGGCAACTCTTACAAGAGAAGCACAGGGAAGAATGATGTTCGGTGTACGTCAGACATTAAGTTCTGACTGCTATGAACAGCAGTACGGTGTAACACCTGCAATGCTTGGTTATCAGGGCGTTTCCATTCAGGAAGACGGTCTTGCAAATAACTTTGCAACTATTTACATCGTTATAAGAGACGGTCAGTATAAGACTTCCGGATTGGAAGACTCCAGAGTTTACACTGAGATTGACCTTACATCCCTTCCCGGAGTTCTTTCTAATGATAATAAGACATTCACTCCCTTAATCAAGGACTTTGGTGAAGTAATTGAAATTTATGCAGTTGACGACCAGGGCGAAAATGTTCCCCTTGCAAAGGTTGTATTTGATGCAATTGTTACAAAGGTAACAGCAAGAGGTACTGTTTATGACGGTTACTCTTCCGGTACTCTTTATAACCTTGTAACCGACGAAGTTATCTCCTTCAATGGAATGTGCGTACAGCTTCCCGATACTTCTGTTATCTCATTCTCAAGCCGTAGCGGAAGATACTGTGTAAAGGATTTCCAGATTAATACAAACATTCTTCCTGCAGAAGAAACTCTTGTATATGACGGAGCTACAGATCCCGAAGCACTTGAATTACTTGTTGAAGAAGATACAATAGCAGTTGGCGGAGAAACAAAGTTTGCTGTTAATGCAGAATTTGAAGCTCTTAAGGTTGCAGGTAAGGATGAATACAAGGCAGGCAACATTGATGTTAAGAGTGCTCCTACAACAGAAATTACAACAACTCTCGGAGATACAATTGTTTCTGTAGATCCTATGGCAGGAACCATAACAGGTAATGCAAGAGGTACAGAAATAATCACAGTAACATATACAACTAAAGATGGCTCTGTGTTGACAGAAAAAATGCTCTTAACTGTAAATGATGATGAGTATACTGCTCCTACCGAAGACGATGCATTTGAAGGCAGAATCGTTGCTGCAAGATTTGCTAATGCAACAACATACAAGAGCGTTGAGGTAGGAACAGCAGTCGTTCCCGCAATTGAGTACGAATATCCCAACGGCGACACAGGAATCCTTCCCGACGGATGCTATGTAAAATACTTCTCTGATGATGAAGATATTATGGCATACGACGAGACAAAGGGTGCTTACGTAGCAAAGGCAGAAGGTTATACAAAGCTCTATGCTGAAGTTTATATGACACTTTCTACAGAACCCGTTGCTTCTGAAAAGGTAAATGTTGAAGTTGCTGCTATCGGCGAAGCAACACTTGGTGCAAGCACAACTGTTGCTGCTATGGACCTTGTTGAAGCTGCGAAGGCAGGCGACCTTACATCAGAAGAAAAGAAAGCAGTTATTGATGCTGCAATTGAAAATGAAATTGCAGTTTCTTACGAAGATGATTTAGACGTTGAACTTATTTTCGCAGCACTTGCAAGTGTAGCAGAAGATGATGAACTTACAAACGAAGAAATCATCGAAACAGCTTCAAAGAATGCCAAGGCTGTAAGAAAGGTATATGACGTTGTTGCAGATACTGAAACAACTTCTGACGACCTTGATAATCTCCTCTTCGGTGAAGAAGGTATCTATGCTGAACTTGATATTCCCGTTAAGCATAGAAATAAGTATCAGAATCTTACAAATACAAAGGCTTCAAGAGCAATGACCAGACTTTTCGCTCAGATTGAAAAGATGGGTACTGATATAACAGCAGAAGCTATTGCAGACAGTTTTGAAACAATTCTTGAATCAGTAAGTGCAGGTGGCGGTTCCGGTAAGGGTGGCGTTACAATCACAACAGATAAGAACAATGGTAATGTTGGATTTGTTACAGCAGTAGTTACAAAGCCCGAAGCTCCCGCAAAGGTAGTTATTTCTGCTGAAGAAATCAACGCGGCAGCAGCAAAGTTTGCTGATACAGAAGATGCAGCTTGGGCAAAGCATGCTATCGGCACTCTTACTCACAAGGGAATCATCAACGGTTATGAGGACGGTACAATTCGTCCCAACGAAGCAATAACAAGAGATGAATTCGTTAAGCTTTTGGTTGTTGCATTTGAACTTAATATTAAGGCTGATGCATATAACTACTTCTATGAAGACGTTCCCGCAGGCGGATGGCAGGTTCCCTACATCGCAGCAGCTCACGAAGCAAATATCTTAAGCGGTACAAACGGCGGAGCATTCGGCTCTAACGTAAGAATCACAAGAGAAGATATGGCTTCCATGATTTACAAGGCTGTAATGATGAAGAAGGTAACACTTCCCTCCGATAAGATGGTTGCATTTACTGACGCTGAAAATATCGCAGACAACGCTTTAGAAGCTGTTAACAAGTTAGCAGCTGCAGGCGTAATCTCCGGTATGGGTGACGGTACATTTGCTCCCGCAGCAGGTGCTACAAGAGCTCAGGCATTCCAGATGATTGCTCTTATCTTAGACATTATGTAATAAGCAAAAACCTCGCAACATTCTGTTGCGAGGTTTTTTTTGTTGCTTTTTTGAATAATATGGTGTATAATGGAAAAGCTTGCGGAAAATAAACTTATTTACCTCGGGATACATACAGGAGATGATAAAATGGAATTTTTACAAAATGTATTGATAGATATAAAGAATGACGGCTGGGTGGCAATTTTTGCGGTATTGAGTATTTTGTTTAATGCTCTTGCTTATCAGCAACGGACTAAGCGAGGTATTCTAATGACAGTTGTGGCTGCAATGGGCTGTGTCAGCGTTTATTATTTTCTTAAGGGTACCGTTGCCGGCGGACTTATGAACTTGATTTCCATAGTACGATCTCTGGTGTTTGACCGTAAGGATGCAGGAGTAAAATGCTTCTCATCAAAATGGATTCTGTTTGGCTTTATGGCGTTTTTTGTAGGAGCGGGAGTATATTCCGGGGTTGTTAATAAAGAAGGCGTGTGGGCGTTTCTGAGCGTTTCGGGAATGGTTTTTGCAACAGTTGCCATGTGGGTTAAAAAGCCGAGAACCGTAAGATTATTGAGCCTTCCCGGTATGATAAGCTGGCTTATTTATAATGCACATAACAGCCTCTGGTTACTCAATGTATCTGATATTATATGCATCGCATCAATTCTTGTTGGTATTTTTCGCTATGATATATTGAAGAAAAGAGAAAAGTCAACCCCATAATTTAATAAAGAAAAAGCACATGCTTAAATTGTAACTCCCGTTGGAGAACAAGCGAACGGCGGTGCTACTCAGGGAAAAATCGCCCAAAAACCACGATTTTGGCACATTACTGTGTCAAAAAGCCTTGCATTAAGAAAAAAGCAAGGGCATCAAGCCCTTGCTTTTTTTGTTTATATGTTTTTTATTTTACTGATGCTGCTACAATGTTGTAAATGATTTCTGAAATGTCTTCGATGGTTTTGAGCTTTCCGTCCTCTGTGCAGTCTATTTTTTTGAAATTAAACTTGTCTGCAACATAAACGGCACTTTCGTAGGAGCGGAAAAGATGCTCGGGATCACGCTCATGAATATCGTGAGATGCCTCGGCATTAAACTTATTTTCCCGTTCTGCAATAAGCTTTAGGGAAACTTCAGGGGGAACATCTAAAAACAATACCACATCAGGTTCGGGTAATCCGATTTTGTTGTATTCAAAGTCAGACTGAAAGTCCAAATACTCATCTCTCAATGTTAAGTCATCGATTTTTGAAGCCTGGTGAATAAAGTTTGATGTAACATAGCGGTCAGCTATAACAAAGCCGCCTGCATCTAAAAATTCCTTCCAGTTCTTTCTGTAACTGCAAAATCTGTCAACTGCAAAAAGTGCACTTGCAGCATAAGCGTTTACGCTGTTTGCAGTTTCTCCGAGTTCTCCTGAAAGATACATTTTTACGGGAGCGGAGGAGGGGGAATCATAGTCAGGAAAAGTGATTTTCATAATGTTTTTGCCTTCTGCTGAAAGTCGTTCGCAGAGCTTTTTTGTCTGGGTGGCTTTTCCTGAGGCATCAACGCCTTCGAGTACTATAAGTGGCATAGCAATTCTCCTTTTGAGAAAAAAATTATCCTATCAATGTCATGAAGCTGTCGAAATAAGCATTCCACGTGTAAACTATGGTGCTGTTTTCATCGACTCTCATTCTGTGAACACAGTTTTCGCCTTCATATTCTGCAGTGTCCACATACTTGCGGTTTCCTTCCGCATCGTAGAAAATGGTTTTGGTTACGTTTTCCCCGGTGTAGAAATATTCCTCCCGTGAAAATTCGGTTAACTGATTTCCTGAATATTCGGTTGCGGTTAATTTGGAATCTTCGTAGGTATATATTATTTCTCCGAGAAGATTTTCACCGCTGTCGTAAAATTGTTCTGAAGTTTTGTTTTTGAGCTCGTCGTAGTTGGTATGCTTGATTCTTGAAACATCTCCGGAACCATCATGAGTTACAGATTTGATTTCATTGCCGTCAGAATCATAGTAATAAAAGGTTTCGTTATAGGTGGTCTGATTGTTTTCATTTGGACTATATGTGATTTCCTTGGAAAGATTACCATCTTCGGAATATGTATATTCTGTATAAGATGCCTTCTTGCCGTCTTTATAGATAGTCTCTGTGGAAACCAGGTCCATCTCGTTATAAGTGTAAGTGTTTCTCTGGATACAGGTACCGTCTGCTATACAACAAGAGGAAGTGGAAATTTCCCCGTTAGGATTGTATCTGTAATACCAGCGTCTATATACGGAACCATCGCTGTTAAGACGTTCGGTATAGGAACGTTTTTCTCCGGAATACATTATTTCCGGCTGGCTCTCACAGGCGATCAGGAGAGAAGACATGACCAAAACAATCAATAAAGATATAAATTTTTTCAAAGGTAAAGCTCCTTCCCTTTTTACTTGTTTTTTCCGTGGGTAATACGATGGAGGATAACAGATCCTCCGAAAGCAAACAGTGAAAGACTTCTCTTAAATCTTTTTGCCTTCACTATTCTGTAAAGCCATTCTAAATTGTGCTTAATGAAAAATTCGGGAGCACGAGCCATTGTACCTGCAAAGACATCGGCACTTCCGCCTGCACCAATCAACACTTTGGCATTAAGCTTATCCTTATATGCGGCAATAAACTTTTCCTGCTTGGGAGCACCAAGGCAAACCATAAGATAATCGGGAGCAGAGAGGGCTATTTTCTCCACAATGGGAGCTTCGTCCTTGAAATAGCCGTCATTTGTTCCTGCTATAACAAGGTCTTTGTACTTTTCCTTAAGGTTCTCTGCCGCTTTGTCGGCAACACCGGGTTTACCGCCTAAAATAAAGAGGCTCATTTTGTTTTCATTAAGATACTCAATTACACGGCTTGTCAGGTCAAATCCGCCTACACGCTCGGGAAGGGGCGTGCCGAGAATTCCTGCTGCCTTAACAACACCGATTCCGTCGGGAGTTGTCATGTCGGCAGAATTTAAGAGCTCCTTAAATTCAGGATCTTTCTTTGCAGCCATAATTATTTCGGAATTGGGAGTATATATGGCTCTTCCTCTCTTATTTTCTGAAAGCCAGGAAGATACTTTTTCCATGGCACTATCCATTGTAACATTGTCGATTTTAACGCCGAATATGTCGATTTTATCCATAGATGAAACCTCCGAATTTTAAAAATCTCTCTTATTATATTATAGCACGAAGGCGGTAAATGTCAAGAAAAAACGGTTGAGCTAATGCTCAACCGTCTGACGTTTTATTTGCTTTCAAGATAAGTGTTAAGCTTATTCAAAAGTTCGTCACAGTCAACACCGTGAACCATGCAAGCTTCTTCTACTGTTTCTCCGATAGCACCGGGGCAGGTAAGGCAGTGCATACCGATTTCAAGGAAGAAAGGAGCAGTACCTTCACGATCGATTTTCAAAACGTCTGCAATAATTGTATCTTTTGTAATTTTAGCCATTAAAGCCACCTCCTAATATTACTATTGATATTATAAAAGATATTATTCCCTGTGTCAAGAATTTTATCTTTTTCTTCTGAAAAATGCAAAGGTTGAAACGGGCTTGTCCGTTTTTAATAATACCTTCATTTCCGCGTGATTTGCAGTTTCTATGGATTTTCCGTTAATATCTTCCATATAGGTGATTTTCTGAATCCAGAAATCTCCTTCCGGCTCCATAACCTCAAGCTCTTCTCCCAGTGAGAATTTATTAAGCATTGTGAGAGTTGCTGTTTTTGTTTCCTCGTCGTAGGAATCAACCGTTGCAATTACGTCGTAGTTTCTTATATATGAGCCATCGGCATAAATTTCCTCGGGTCTTCCGTAGAAAAAGCCTGTGTCATACATTCTGTGGCTTACTTTTTCAAGTTCGGTTTTATAGTAGTCCTTATACCAGTCGTCGGGGTTTGCCATATAAGCATCAATCGCGGCACGATAGGACTTGACAACGGTGGCAACATAGTAAGCGGTTTTGATTCTGCCTTCTATTTTAATGCTGGAAGCTCCGCATTTGAAAAGGTCGTCAATATGCTCTATCATGCACATATCCTTTGAGTTGAAGACGAAAGTTCCGCGCTCGGTTTCCATAATGGGAAGATACATTCCTTCGCGTTTTTCTTCCATTACATAATACTGCCATCTGCAAGGCTGTGCACATTCTCCCATGTTTCCGTCACGACCTGCCAAATAGTTACTTAAAAGACAGCGACCGGAATAGGACATACATATTGCACCGTGACAGAAAACCTCGATTTCGCAGTCGGTTTTCTCATGAATTTCCGTAATTTCCTGCAAGGATAATTCACGGGCAAGAACAACTCTCGAAGCACCTAATTTTTTATACATATCAACTGTACGATAGTTGGTAACACTTGCCTGTGTGCTTATGTGGATTTCAAGACCGGGGGCAGCTTCCTTTATAACTTCCATAACGCCAAGGTCGGAAACAATTACGGCGTCCGCACCCATGGCATGAACTTCCTTAACAAAGCCTTCCATAGTGTCAAGGTCTTTGTTGTGAGGGATAATATTCAATGCAACATAAACCTTTTTTCCTCTTGCGTGGGCGTATTCAATACCCTCTTTAAGTTCCTCCATGGTAAAGTTAACTGCAGCGCTGCGGAGAGAATACTGCTCGCCTCCGAGATATACCGCATCTGCACCGTATTCAATTGCGACCTTTAAGCGATTCAAGTCGCCTGCAGGGGCTAAAAGCTCGATTTTTCTCATATTGTCACTCCTTTAAGGAAATTGCAACACCGTTGCCGATGGGAAGAACTGTTGTTGCAAGACCTTCTGTATCCGATATATGCTCTAAATATTTATTAAGTCTGTTAACCAAAGTAACCTTTCTTTTTTCTGTGGAAACTGCTTCCGTTACTTCTCCCTTATATAAAACGTCATCTGAAATTAAGATTCCGCCTTTTTTTAATAGCCTTAAGCAGTCGGGAAGCCAATCCATATACTGGCCCTTTGCCGCATCCATAAAAATCATGTCAAAGGGAGGATCCAACCAGTTAAGTACATTTGAAGCCTCTTCTAAAACAGGCTTTATTATGTGTGAAAGGCCGGCTTTTTTTATGTTTGCGACGGCTCTTTCATAGGCTACGGCATAACGCTCGACGGTAATTAATTCACCTTCACCCATAGCACGTGCCATAACTATTGATGAATAGCCTATTGCCGTGCCAAGCTCAAGAATCCTCTTGGGCTTTGTGATTTTTATTAAAACCTGCAAGAGATTGGCAACTTCCGGCTCAATTATGGGGGCGTAAGTCTCCGTATCTGCCGCCTCAGCTTCAAGAGACGACAAAAAGGCGTCTCTTTCAGGTAAAAGACACCTTAAATATTCTTCCATGTATTCAGGTACAATTTTGTCCATAGTATCACCTTTCAAAATCTCCTGACAAAATCATAGGGCGGATTGTTATCCGCCCCAAATGTCTCAGCTCAGATGTTATTTTACTTCTTTGATTTCGAATTCGATGTCACCCATGGGAGCGGCAACGGTTACTGTTTCACCGACTGCTGCGCCGATTAAAGCCTGACCGATGGGGGATTCATCAGAAATTTTGTTGTTCATGGGATCGGATTCTGCACTGCCTACAATGCTGTATTCGATTTCCATGTCAAGAGCTTTGTTTACACAAACAACAGTTGAACCAATACCTACTACGCCGTCTGTTCTTTCTGTTTCTTCCAGAAGCTTAACGTTTTTAAGCATTTCTTCGATTTCTGCAATTCTTGCTTCAAGCTTTGCCTGAGATTCTTTTGCTTCATCGTATTCGCTGTTTTCTGAAAGATCGCCGTAAGAACGTGCTTCTTTTAAGTGCTCTGCTGCTTCTTTTCTGCCAATTGTTCTCTTGTATTCCAGCTCCTCCTTAAGTTTTGCGAGACCTTCTCGGGTTAATACATATTCCTTTGCCATTTTAAAGAATTCTCCTTTTTTGCCCAAAGGCAGTAATGTTTGAATTATACTCCATATTAAAGATTTTGTCAACCTTAATTTTAAAATGCTATATTAAATGAAGCTTTTTTGTCATATTCGGAGAGGATTGCGGCTTCCTTCAGAGTCAAAGGTCTTTTTATATATGATGAAATTGCTGAATAGATTCCTTTGGGATAAAACTTTAACCCTTCCTGCCCCAAGGTTCTTTTGCCGGCATCAAGATCTACGCCTAAAGCGAAGGAAAAATGTTCCGGAATGTAAGCTTTGGTGCACAAAACAGCATCATTATCCATGCAACCGGAGGTTACGGGAAGTGCAGCCCCTGTTTCTCTGAATACAGCGTTTGAAACAATAAGCGCATCCTTTCCCGAAAGAGCAATATTTGTGAAAAAGTTTAATGAGTTTATGACAAGCTCCTTCTTCGGATTTATAATTACAAGTCTGCAAGGGAAAAGTCCCTTGGTTTTAAGCGCAGTATATAAAACCTCCACGGAAATTGAATAAAAAAAGCTTTCTGAATCAGATAGCCTTTCGGGAATCAGGGAAGATAACGACGGTTCCGATAAAAAAAGATAATCCGTGGAAGACAATCTCTCCTTAAAAGCACAAATTGCCCTTTTTCGCATTTTTTTAAAAGGCACCTCAAAAAGACTTACGGCATTTAATGAAAAAGGGGATTTCAGCACTTTTTTACTTAAAGAATTGTTTTCTGATAAAAAAATTAAAGGCATAAAAATTTCCTTTCAAAGGTGCGGTTTTATGCTATTATATTCACTTTAAAAACAAAAATTCTTTCAAATGAGAAAAAATTTTTCTTTACAAATCGGAATTTTTGTTGTACTTTATAAAATATATAGGTAAAATTCGAAAAGGACGGTAGTGTAATGCACAGAGTGGAATATCTTCTTTGGCTTAAGCATATGGGTATTTCGTCAAATGCGAAATTTCTGGATGCGATTGAATATTTTTCCTCTCCCGAGGAATTATATTCAGCAGACAAGGAAGCCTATGAAGAATGCGGAATGTTCAATGAAAAGGAAATTGAATATCTTTTAAATAAGGATACATCTTTTGTCGCGGCGGAGGTTAAGCGCTGTAATGAGGCAAGGGTTTACCTTGTTGATTATTTCAGTAAGGTTTATCCCGAAAGCTTGAGAAACATTCCTGAGCCGCCTCTCATTTTGTATGTGGCGGGTGACAGAAGTGTGCTTAACACTCCTTCGGTTACAATAGTAGGAAGCAGGAAGGCGGACAGCTACGGCATGAATATCAGCCGTGAACTTGCTTCGGATTTCGCACAGGCAGGGCAAACCATAGTTTCGGGTATGGCTCAGGGTATTGACCAGTCGGCAATGCTCGGGGCAATTACGGCGAAAGGAAAGACAATCGGTGTGCTTTGCTGCGGAATGGATGTTGACTATCCGTCGGGAAGCGGAGATTTCAGAGGAAAGATTCTTGAGAGTGGCGGAGCGATTATTTCCGAGTTTGAATTCGGCACTCCGGCTTTATCGGGATACTTCCCTGTCAGAAACAGAATTATGGCAGGTCTTTCGGGACTTACCGTTATGGTACAGGCAGGGGAAAAGAGCGGAGCTTTGATTACCGCCCATAAAGCGATGGAATACGGAAGAACCGTGGCGGCAGTCCCCGGAAGAATTGATATAGAAGAATCAAAGGGTTGCTTATCCCTGATAAAGGACGGTGCTTTGATGGTTACGGATACGGAAGAGTTCGTGGCTGATTTTATTGCATCTGCTCCCAAGAAGGAAGAAGCAGTTAAAGAGGAACCGGTTAAGGAAGTTAAGAAGACTTCGGGAAAAACGGCAGTGCGTCAGGGCGAAAACGAAAGCGACAATATGCTTGAACTTTTAAGAATTCTTAAAAGCGGCCCGCTTACGTCCCAGGAACTTTCTGAAAAAAGCGGAAGACCCTTTAAGTGGGTGGCATCCACTCTTATAATTTTGGAAGTGTCGGGAAAGGTTAAAATGCTCCCCGACGGCAAGTATTCTGTAAATTAAAGAAAGGTTGAAGATTAGAAAATGGAAAAAGCTAAAAGCAAGACAAATCTTTTGATAGTTGAGTCTCCTGCAAAGGCGAAAACCATAAAGAAGTACCTCGGAAGAGGCTATAATGTTATGGCGTCTATGGGACACTTAAGGGATTTGCCCAAGAGCCAGCTGGGAATTGATACAGAAAATGATTTTGAGCCTAAATACATCACCATAAGAGGTAAGGGAGATCTTACAAGTGCCATGAAGAAAGCGGCAAAGAATGCGAAAAAAGTATTCATCGCAACTGACCCTGACCGTGAAGGTGAAGCTATTGCATGGCACATTGCGGCAATACTCGGAATTGACGAAAAGTCAGATTGCCGTGTTACTTTTAACGAAATTACAAAAACAGCAGTATCCGAGTCTATAAAAAAGCCCAGAGCTATTGACCTTTCTTTGGTTGATGCGCAGCAGGCAAGAAGAATTGTAGACAGACTCTTAGGATATAAATTAAGTCCCCTTTTATGGACAAAAATCGGTTCGGGTCTTTCTGCGGGAAGAGTTCAGTCTGTAACAACAAAGATGGTTGTTGACAGAGAAAGAGAGATAGAAGCCTTTATTCCCGAAGAATACTGGAACATTAATGCTTTTCTGAAAGCTCCTGACGGAACTGCCTTCGAGGCACATTTCCACGGAGTTGACGGAAAGAAGAAGGGGCTTAAGTCAGAAGCTGATGCAGAAAAAATAAAGGCAGTGATAAAGGGCGGAGAGTATAAGGTTTCCGGTGTTAAATATTCGGAGAAGCAGTTATCTCCCAAGCCTCCTTTTACCACAAGCTCCATGCAGCAGGAAGCAGCAAAGCAGCTTGGCTTTACCGCAAAGCGTACAATGGCGGCAGCTCAGATTTTATATGAGGGTGTTGATATTGAGAGTAAGGGAACCTTGGGTCTTATCACCTACATGAGAACAGACTCTCTCCGTATTTCTGATGAGGCAAGAGATAATGCAAGAGAATATATAAGAGAAAAATATGGCGACAGTTATGTTCCCAAAACAGCAAGAAGCTATAAGACTAAAAAAGGTGCACAGGACGCTCATGAAGCAATTCGTCCCACCACAATGCTTACTCCCGAAGAGGTTAAGAGTTCGTTAAAGGGAGATGAGTATAAGCTTTATAAGCTTATTTTCTCACGCTTTATAGCAAGCCAGGCAGAAAGTGCGATATATAAAACGGTAAATGCAGATATAACCTGTAACAAGGCTGATTTCAAGGCAGGTGCGAGAGAACTTTCTTTCCCCGGTTACCTTGCGGTTTACACGGATTCTGATAATACAGAAGAAACGGTTAAGCATCTTCCCAAGCTTTCCGAAGGAGATGTACTTAAGGAAGAGGAACTCAACGCATCAGGTCACTTTACAGAGCCTCCTGCAAGATATAACGAAGCATCACTGATTAAGGCGATGGAAGAGGCGGGAATCGGAAGACCTTCCACCTATGCTCCCACTCTTTCCACAATTCTTGCCAGACGCTATGTAGAGCGTGATAAGAAGGCTCTTAAGCCTACTGAACTTGGTAAGATTATCACCGATATGCTCACCGAATACTTCAAGAGCATCGTTGATATTGAATTTACCGCCAATATGGAAGACGACCTTGATAAGGTTGGAGAAGGCAACGAAAAATGGACAAAGGTTGTGGGCGAATTTTATTCTCCCTTTGAAAAGGACCTTGCTGTTGCGGAAAAGGAAATGGGCGAAGTTACCATTCAGGATGAGGAAACCGATGTTAAATGCGAACTTTGCGGTCGTAACATGGTAATTAAAAACGGCAGATTCGGAAAATTCCTTGCTTGTCCTTCTTATCCCGAATGCTCGTTTACAAAGGCGATTGTGGATGAAACAAATGTTTCTTGCCCTGAGTGCGGAGATATGATTATCGGAAGATTTTCAAAGAAAGGGAAAAAGTATTATCCCTGTCGCAACAAGGATTGTAATTTCCTTCTCTGGGACAGACCCACAGGCGACAAATGCGAAAAGTGCGGTTCGATGATGATTACCAAAGAAGTAAGAGGCGAAACTGTGGTAAGATGCTCTGACAGGTTCTGCGGAAAAAATAAAAAATAATAATGCAGTATTAATGGGAATGGTAAAAATGATTCAGAACGGACAAACTGAGCCCAAGCAGGCCTTTGGCTTGCTTGGGGTTACCCGAAGGCGTATGGGATACGTCGAGCGGCGAAGTTTGTTCGTAGCAAAAAGAATTAAAAGTTTTTTGGGTTTTAATTATGAGGAGTTTTTATATTCAATAAACATATTTGATAAGATTATCTGTTTATTTGCTATTTTCTCCTTTTTGCGTTCTGGGCTTTTTTAACATTCCCTCTGTTTTTACGAAAGGACAATTTCTATGATAGTAATAGGTGCGGGTCTTGCAGGATGCGAGGCGGCATATCAGCTTGCCAAAAGAGGTATTAAGGTAAAACTTTATGAAATGAAGCCTAAGAAGTTTTCTCCTGCTCACAAATATGAAGGCTTTGCAGAACTTGTCTGCAGTAATTCCCTTAAAGGGGATTCGCTTGACAATGCCTGCGGACTCCTTAAAGAAGAAATGAGAATTATGGATTCTGTCATTATATCCTCGGCGGATGAAACAAGGGTGCCTGCAGGCGGGGCATTGGCTGTTGACAGAGATAAGTTTTCCGATACGGTTACAGAAAAAATAAGAAATCACGAAAATATAGAAATAATCCAAGAGGAATTAACAGAAATCCCGGAGGATGAATGTGTAATTATCGCAACGGGACCTTTGACAGAGGGAAAACTGGCGGAAGCTATCGGAAAGCTTACCGGAGGGTTTATGTCCTTTTACGATGCGGCGGCACCCCTCATCAGCTTTGACTCCATTGACATGGAAAAAGCATACTTCAAGAGTCGCTATGATAAGGGAACTCCCGACTATGTAAACTGCCCCATGACAAAAGAAGAGTATGATGCTTTTTACGAAGCATTAATTACGGCTGAAACAGCACCTCTTCATGAAAATATTGATAAGCCCTCTGTTTTTGAAGGCTGTATGCCTGTGGAAATCATGGCAAAGAGGGGGAGTGAAACCCTCTTGTTCGGACCTCTTAAACCGGTAGGTCTTGAAAATCCCGTTACGGGAGAAAGAGCCCATGCGGTAATTCAGTTAAGGCGAGATAATACCGAGGGTACTGTTTATAACATGGTGGGATTTCAGACAAATCTTAAGTTCGGAGAGCAAAAGAGAGTGTTTTCGATGATTCCCGCCCTTCATGATGCGGAATTTTTAAGATATGGTGTAATGCACAGAAATACCTTCCTTTGCGGGCCTCGTGTTCTTAATGCAGATTATTCCGTTAAGGGAAAAGAAAATGTTTTCTTTGCAGGTCAGATAACAGGGGTTGAGGGCTATGTGGAATCGGCTGTATCAGGACTTATTGCAGGAATAAATGCTTACTGTCGCTTAACCGGAAAGGAAACCTTCGTTCCCGGAAAAGGAACTGTCACGGGTGCTCTTTCCGATTATGTTGCAAACGGGGAAGAAAAGTCTTTCCAGCCAATGAATGCAAATTTCGGAATAGTGAGCCATGAATTCCACAAAATAAGAAAGAAAAAGGAACGCTATGCCGCTGTGGCAGAAGCGGCAGTTAAAGAAATCACCTCACTTTTAGAGGCGAGAAGTGATATATTTTAAATTGGCAAAAAATGCTTGACATTTAAAATATCTTGTGATATAATCTCATAGGTTAAATATTAAAATACACACGTTCTGAAGTGTCTGATTAGTTCCCTTTGGGTGTAGCGGACGAAAGCGGAGCGGAGGTATAAAAAAACTAAAAGGAGTGTTTAACTATGTCAGTAATCTCAATGAAACAGCTTCTGGAAGCAGGTGTTCACTTCGGACATCAGACCAGACGTTGGAACCCCAAAATGGCGCAGTATATTTTTACCGAAAGAAACGGTATCTATATAATCAACCTTGAAAAGACCGTAAAGAAGGCTAATGAAGCTTATGACTTCATCAAGAGCATCGCTGCTGAAGGCGGAGACATCCTCTTCGTTGGTACAAAGAAGCAGGCTCAGGAAGCTATTAAGACAGAAGCTTTAAGATGCGGTATGTACTTTGTAAATTCCAGATGGTATGGCGGTATGCTTACAAACTTCAAGACCATCACCACCAGAATTGCAAGACTCTTCCAGCTTCAGAAGATGGAAGAAGACGGAACATTTGATGTTCTCCCCAAGAAGGAAGTTATTAAGCTTCGTCTTGAATGGAAGAAGCTCGAAGATAACCTTGGCGGTATCAAGGAAATGAAGAGACTTCCCGCTGCTATGTTCGTTGTTGACCCCAAGAAGGAAAAGAACGCTGTAGCAGAAGCAAGAAAGCTTCACATTCCTATCGTTGCTATCGTTGATACAAACTGCGATCCCGACGAAGTTGATTATGTAATTCCCGGTAACGATGACGCTATCCGTGCCGTAAGCCTTATCGCAGGTGCTATGGCAAACGCTGTTATCGAAGGAAGACAGGGTGAATCTTTTGCTCCTGCAGAAGAAGCAGCAGTTGAAGAAGCTCCCGCTACAGAAGAAGCAGAATAATTCTTAAGGAGGATACTAAAATGGCAGAAATCACAGCTACACTCGTTAAAGATTTAAGAGAAGCTACAGGCTGCGGTATGATGGACTGTAAGAAGGCTTTGGTTGAGTGCGACGGCGACATGGATAAGGCCGCTGAGTACTTAAGAGAAAAAGGTCTTGCAAAGGCTGCTAAGAAGGCATCCAGAATCGCTGCAGAAGGTATTGTTAAGCTTTATGTTGAAGGTCAGGTTGGCGTTATCCTTGAAGTAAACGCTGAACCAGACTTCGTTGCTAAGAATGCAGATTTCCAGGCTTTCGTTGATAACGTTGCAAAGGTTATCGCAAAAGAAAATCCTGCTGATGTTGAAGAACTTCTCACAAAGGCATATCCCGAAGGTGGCACAGTACAGGACGCTCTTACAAACAAAATCGCCGTTATCGGTGAAAATATGACAATCCGTCGTTTCGAAAGAATGGAAGGTACAATCGCTACCTACAATCACGACAACGGCAGAATCGGTGTTATGACATTAATCGATGTACCCGCTAATGATGAAGTTGCTGCTATGGGTAAGAATATTTGTATGCATATCGCTATGTATACTCCCAAGTACATCGCTCAGGCTGATGTTCCCGCTGAAGTAGTAGCACACGAGCAGGAAGTTTTAAAGACTCAGGCTATGAACGAAGGTAAGCCCGAAGCAATCGCTGAAAAGATGGTTCAGGGTAGAATCCGTAAGTTCTTCAGCGAAGTATGTCTTCTTGATCAGGCTTACATCATGGACGAAGATATCACTGTTGCTAAGTACATTGATAACACAGTTGCAGGCGCTAAGGTTCTTAAGTTCGTTCGTTACGAAAAGGGCGAAGGTCTTGAGAAGAGAGAAGACAATTTCGCAGAAGAAATTGCTTCCATGCTTAAGTAATTAAGTTTTATAAAAGAGCAGACGAACGGCGCCCTCACTTAGGGATTATTCGTTTCAAAAGCATAATTTTGGCACATAACTGTGTTAAAAATCCCCCATATCCGTCAGGATAATGGGGGATTTTTGCCTTGTTCTGCACTCAAAATAATGTTTTTGAAATGCT
>JAZRHF010000145.1:0-20035 GCA_045644565.1 Clostridia bacterium
TATCGAAAAAGATGGATACGATGAAAGCAAAACAGATGCAAATGGGAAAATTTTCACACTTACACGTGATAGTAATAAATCAGGAGCAATAGACATTGAAGACCTGGAGTGGAAGTATCTTGAAGGAGATGGAGATTTCAGATCGGAAGAGGTAAAAGCTTTACGTGATGAGGCAGATTTTATCATTACCAACCCACCTTTTTCTCTGTTTAGGGAATTTATCGCTTGGATTGTTGAGGCTGATAAGAAGTTTTTGGTGATAGGAAATCAAAATGCCATTACGTATAAAGAAATTTTTCCGCTTATAAAAAATAATAAATTATGGTTGGGTGCAACTTGCAATAGCGAAGATATGGTTTTCGGAGTGCCTGAAGGAGCAAAAATTGCACCGAAGGATAGAGAAAAAGCAGCAAAGCTCGGATATGTCGGAAATTACACTCGTCTTGGAAATTCTTGTTGGTTTACTAATATTGATCACGGGCGCAGACATCAACCATTAAACCTTATGACCATGGCAGATAATATAAAGTTCAGTAAGCATAAAGAAATTCGGGAGAATGGTTATCTGCATTATGATAATTATGATGCGATAGAAGTTCCGTTTACAGATGCTATACCTAGTGATTATGTTGCAGATATGGGAGTGCCTATTTCATATTTGCATAAGCATAATCCTGAGCAATTTGAAATTGTAAAATTTCGCAAAGGAAATGATGGAAAAGACTTGACATACACAATGGAAGTATGCGATAATCCTTCGACAGACAGACAGACAGACAGACAGACAGACAGACAGACAGACAGACAGACAGACAGACAGACAGACAGACAGACAGACAGACAGACAGACAGACAGACAGACAGAGAAAGATTATGCCATACTTCAGAATTATTATCAGAAAGAAGATGTAACGGAATCATGGGGGTACCAATCAGCTTCCTCTATAAATATAGTCCAAGCCAGTTTGAAATTATCGGTCTCGACAGATATGTGCACGACAATCCAAGATACGGACATAGATTCACAATCAATGGAAGAGAAATTTATGCAAGAATCCTTATCAAACACAAGATGTAACGGAATTATGGGAGTGCCTATTTCGTTTTTGTATAAATATTGTCCTGAACAGTTTGAAATTATATGGACGACGGATAGAGGCGGCGATGGAAATATTGATTACTTAAAAAAGGAACATAATAGATTTGATGCACCTGTAATAAATGGAAAAGGTGTTTACAAAAGAATACTCATCAGAAAGAAGGTGTCCGAAGAATGATTACCACATTAGTAACCGACATAAGCGTAGCTGACATTTGCAAAGGCTTCGTATATAACGAGTATGAGGGCAAGGGGCTGTTCGGTCTATCCGGCAAATTGGTTATTCAGCCGGAATATCAGCGTAATTACATCTATGCAGACGGTAAGCGTGACGTTGCTGTTATAGATTCAATTATCAAAGGCTACCCTCTTGGTCTTATCTATTTCACAAAGGTTGCCGAGGATAAGTATGAGGTACTTGACGGACAGCAACGCATAACGAGCTTCGGTCGCTTTGTTACAGGCAAATTCGCAATTACCGATAGTAACGGCATACCCCGTTATTTTTCAGGTCTTGCAGAAGACGTGCAGAAAAAGATAATGGAAACACCGCTTACCATTTACATCTGCGAGGGAACGGAAAGTGAAATCAAGGAATGGTTTAAGACAATAAATATCGCAGGCATACCGTTAAATGAGCAGGAGCTTTCAAATGCCATTCATTCAGGTCCCTTTGTTACAAAAGCCAAAGAGGAATTTTCTAACAGTCAGAATGCAAACATTCAGAAATGGAGTGCCTATATCTCCGGCAACGTATTAAGGCAAGATTATCTCCGCACGGCTCTCTCTTGGGTGAGCAAAGGCAACATTGATGATTATATGAGCAAGCACAGGTATGATGAAAATATAACTGAGTTAAAGGCATATTTCACAAGCGTTATTGATTGGGTATCAAGTGTCTTTACTGATGTTGAAAGCGAAATGAGAGGTTTGCCTTGGGGTGAGCTTTACGAGCAATATCATACTGAATCATATAATCCCGATGATGTGTCTGCAAAGCTTCGTGAGCTATATGCCGACTTTTATGTAAAGGATAAAAAGGGTGTTTACGAATATATTCTCGGCGGATGCACAGATAACAAGCTACTTAACATCCGCGTTTTCGACGAGCCGACCAAAAAGACGGTCTATACACGCCAGACCGAAAAGGCAAATGGAAAAAATGTGTCTAACTGTCCTCTATGTGCCATGGGTAGCGACAACAACAAAACACGTTTATGGAAAATAACCGAAATGGATGCAGACCACGTTACCGCTTGGAGCAAAGGAGGAGCTACGGAAATTAAAAACTGTCAGATGCTTTGCAAGACTCATAACAGGGCAAAAGGAAACAAGTGATTTACAATCCCTCAGCCATCCGGGATTTTGCCTTCGGCAAAAATCTTAGATGGCAGCTCCCTTTACACAAGGGAGCCTTTTTTATTTTTCTGTTGAAAAGATGCATTTCTTCTGCTATAATGAATATATTGGAGTTGTTTTTATGTTTAAGTATGTATTATTCGACCTTGACGGGACATTGACCGATTCTGCACGCGGAATTAAAAACTGCATAAAATATTCCTGTGAAAGGATGAATCTTACCATTCCTTCGGAGGAAGTGCTGGACACATTTTTAGGTCCTCCGCTGGCGGAAAAATATGCCGAGGTTTTTAATTTAAGCAAGGAAAATGCGCAAAAAGCAGTTGATATATACCGTGAAAGGTTTGCGCCCATAGGACTTTTTGAAAACGATGTGTACGACGGCGTTACAGAAATGCTTGAAATGCTTAAAAATGCGGGGTGCATACTTGGTGTTGCAACCAGCAAGCCCGAAATTTATGCAAAGAAAATTCTCGACCATTTTGACCTTACAAAATATTTCGATGTATTGGTTGGAAGCGATTTAGTGGGCGGAAAACACGACAAAACGGATGTTTTGAAAGAGGCACTTTTAAAAATGCAACCAACTGAAAAAGCCATAATGGTGGGGGACAGATGCTTTGACATAGAAAGCGCCCGTATATTGGGAGTTTATTCCCTTGCCGTTACCTACGGCTACGGAACTGACGAAGAAATTCGTGAAAGTAAGCCCGATTTTGCGGTAAATACACCTTTGGAAATTGCAGACATAATAATTGGAAAGAAGGAATTTTAATGGAAGGCTTTAACATACAGCGCGTTGAAAAAATAACCGGCTGCTCGGTGGTTAATTTAACAGGTATTAATAACGAGGTAGGAACGGCGTATAAAATTTTTTCTGCTCTTGCAAAAGAGGAAATAAATATTATAATAATACTTCAGAGTGTCAATGCCATAAGCACAAAGGCAAATGTAGGCTTTGTAATAGATGAATTTGATGCAGAAAAAACAGAGGAAATTCTTAAAAATTCCGACATAGGAGGAAGACTGGAAATAATAAAAGAAGTATCTCTTCTTTCCGTTTCCGGTGTGGGACTTTATCACAATCCGGATATTTCCGCCAAAATTTTTGAAGCACTTTATGACAGGGGAATTGACATTCATTTAATTTCAAGAGGCGAAATGAAAATTCTTGCAGCCATTGACACAGACAGAATTGACGAGGCATACAAGGCAGTATCAAAGGGACTTGGATCATTATAAGAAAAAAAGGCAATGTATTAAATTAAAATACATTGCCTTTTTATTTTGCAATTGACAAAAAAGTAGAGTCTGTGTTATAATTAGTGCAACCGATTGCACGAAAGGAGAAGGAACGTGGGAGAAGTTACAATTTACACTCTGGCAAAAGAACTAAATATGACGCCATCTATGGTAAGCCGAGCCTTTAATCCGGAAGGCAGGATAAACGAAGAAAAGAGAAAGCTTGTTTTGGAAACGGCGAAAAAGTACAACTTTTCTCCGAACCGTTTTGCATCCCGCCTTTCAATGAAGCCTATAAAAATAGGAATATTCATAAGAAGTAAGTTCAAGGTCAATTCGGACAGGATGCTTATTGGCATAAAAAACGCCTACGAAAAGCTTAAGGATTATAAAATTACCTATGACATAACCTTGAGAAATCCCCTTGAAGGGACGGCTTTAGACTATGAAGAAGAACTTATGAAATATAAAGACTGTGACGGGGTAATCGTTGCAGGCTTAAGTTTTGACAGGTATACGGAAGCGTTGAATAAGCTTTATGCGGTTAATAAAAATGTTGTTCAGGTTCAGTCGGTAAACGAAAATGTTCCCTGTCTTTTTGCATCAAAGCACTCTGAAGAAACATCTTCTGATCTTGCGGCGGATTTTCTCGGTTGCTGTCTTAAAAAGAGCGAAAGCAAAAACATTTTGCTTTTTACCGGTGACAAGAAAAATACACAGCACGTTGTATCGGAAAAGTTTTTTGTGGAATCTTGTGCCAGGAGAGGGCTTAAGGTTACGGAAAGCGTTTCCATGATGGACAGCGAGGAATATTTTGCCGAAATACTTCCTGAAATTATGGAAAAACAAAAAGGCAAAATTGACGGGATTTACATAACATCGGGCTTTTCACGTCCTGTTTGCGAATATATGGAAAAAGAGAAGCTGGATTTTCCTCTTGTCGCCTTTGATATACACGAGGGCATAAAGGAATATCTTGAAAAAGGCATAATTTCCGCGGCAATAAATCAGAATGTGGCACTTCAGATGGAAAGCGCCTTTACCTACCTTGCAAAGTACATAATTGCGGGAGAAAAATTTCCGAAAATGCTCTATACAGATATTGACCTTGTAATGAAAAGCAATATGCATCAGTATGATTAGAGGTATAAATTTGATAAAATGTCATTCTGAACGAAGTGAAGAATCTCAGAATGACAATGTATTTACAATATATAAAATTTAAGAGTGAGGAGATATAAAAATGAACAAGTATGAAAGACTGGCTGAAAAATTAAAAAACAGAGAAAAGGTTATAGGAACAACAATGGCTTTGTTCAGAAATCCTTTCATTGTTGAAAAAATGAACAGAGACGAGCTTGACTTCATCCTCTTTGACGGGGAACACGGCGTTTTTGACGTACAGAGCTCTGCTGAAATGTTTCAGGTTTGCCGTCTTATGGGACTTCCCTGCTTCCTTCGTGCGCAGGATGCCGAATATCACTTAATTGCAAAGGCTATTGATATGGGTGCAGACGGAATTATGCTTCCCAGAACAGAAAGCTTAGAGCAGCTTCGTACTGCGGTTGACGCTCTTTTATTTGCTCCCGACGGAAGAAAGGGTATGGGCGGACACGGTCAGATGAGACCGGGAGAAAAGTTCAGTGACTTTAAGAAAACCCGTTTCTTAATGCCTCAGATTGAATCCCCCAAGGGCATAGAGCTTCTTCCTAAAATGCTTGAAGAATTCGGAGAATACATAAGTGCTGTTATGATAGGCCCTTATGACCTTTCAGTTATGGTTGGAACACCCTGCGACATTAAGAGCGACATTATGATAGAGTCCATTCAGAAAATATTCGACATCAGCAATTTCTACGGTAAGAGCTGCGGTATCTTCTGCGATGATGAAGTATTGGCTCAGAAGTATCGTGATATGGGATGCAACGTGCTCTGGACAGCAACAGACAAAGATTTCTTCCTTCGCGGATATAACGAGGAAATGGAAGTTCTCGCACAGATAAAATAAGGAGAAAGCTATGAAATATGCTAAAATAAAAGGCCTTGATAAAGACATATCAAAACTTGTTTTCGGAACGGCTGTGGCACCTCTTTTTGCCGTAGCAAAAGATGATGCAGGAGAAAAAGAGATAAATGAGGCATATAGCCTTCTTGACAGCATGTATGCTCTCGGCATAAATACCTTCGACTGTGCGGCGCACTATGGCGAAGTGGCAATGGGTATGTGGATGGAAGAGCGTGGCTTAAGGGATAAATGCGTAATCCTTACGAAAGGTGCGCATCCCAATAAATACCGTCAGAGGGTGACGGGATTTGACATTTTATCGGATGCCAACGATTCTCTCTGCAAGCTTAAAACCGACTCAATCGACATTTATATGCTTCACAGAGATAACAGGGAAACTCCCGTTGCTGAAATATTAGAGGCGTTAAACCGCCTTTATGACGAAGGGAAGATAAAGGTTTTCGGCGGCTCCAACTGGACACACGAGCGAATTGAAGAAGCCAATGAATATGCATACAAGCACAATCTTCGCCCCTTTACCGTTTCAAGCCCCAACTTCGGTCTGGCAGAGCAGGTTCAAGACCCCTGGAGATGCGATGCTGCATTTGGTGACGGCTGCATAACCATATCGGGTCCCGAAAATAAGGCGGCAAGAGAATGGTATAAGAAAGCGGACATTCCCGTATTTGCATATTCAAGCCTCGGCAGAGGATTTTTCTCCGGGTTATTCAAAAGCGAAAATCCCGAAGATGCGAAAAAGATTATGGATGAGCCGGGCATTATAGGATACTTCTCCGAAAACAATTTGGAGCGCTTAAGAAGATGCGAAATTTTGGCAGAGGAAAAGGGCTTAAAGGTTCCGCAAGTTGCAATGAGCTATCTTTTTAACCAGGATTTTTCCGTGTTTGCATTATCAAGCCCAGCCACAAGCCTTATGGCAGAAGAAAATATAAAGGCTATTGATACAACCCTGACTAAAAAGGAAGTGGCTTGGCTCAATCTTGAGGAGGAAGAAAAATGAATCCACGTTTCAGCTTAAAATACGGCGATAATTTTTTAGTGTCGGATAATTTGAAATCCGAAAAAACAGAAGACGGCTTTTGCTATGAGCTTGAAGAAGGCGTTAATGTTATACTTAAAGCGAAAGAACACAGAAGTTTTGATGCCATAGAGTGGGTGCTTTATTTTGAAAATAAGACGGATAAAAACTCGCAGATTTTATCGGAAATCAGCGATGCCGATATTTTGCTTCCGCTTGATATACCGCCTGAAACTAAGCCGGGCTATATGCCGAAGGAGGGCTCCCTTTGCGTAATCAGTATGAAGGGGCTGGTTGACGGAAGCAATTACTGGAAAAAGGATGCTTTGAGTGCATCGGAGTTTGAGTTTACCCCCGAATGGCTTGAAAAAGGGCAGAGGAAAAAGAGCTTTGCAAATTTCGGAGCTCGTTCAAGCGATACCTTTATGCCATTTTTTGATGTTACTGCAAAAGGCAAGGGCTACATATGTGCCATAGGATGGACGGGCGGATGGACGGCAAGCTTTGAGCGGGCAGAAGGTGGCTGTATAATGAAAACAGGGCTTTCAAATGCGGCATTTTACTTAAAGCCCGGCGAAAGCTTAAGGACATCATCTGTTCTCATAATGAAATATGACAATGCGGAAGAAAAGCACAACAAGTGGAGACGTCTCATAAGAGAGGATTTTTCCCATAAAACAGACGGAAAGACAAACCGCGACGGTCTTATGGCTTTTGAGCTGTGGGGCGGGCTTCCTTCTGCGGAAATGAAAAAGAGAATAGGAGAGCTTAAAAGTCACGGCATCAGATTTGAAGAGATATGGATTGATGCAGGCTGGTACGGAAACTGCACCAACTGCACCGACACCTTCAGCGGCGACTGGGGTGTGAAGACAGGTGACTGGTTTGTAAACGAAAATGTGCACCCGGGAAAGCTTTCCGATGTGGCAGAGTGCACCCGTGATGCTAATATGAACTTTATGCTCTGGCTTGAGCCGGAGCGTGCCGTAAAGGGTACCGAAATTCAAAAAAAGCATCCCGAGTGGTTTTTGGATGACGGTCGTGATGGTATGATGAAATTTCTTTGGTTCGGAAATCCCGAAGCCTATAATTATGTGAAGGAAACAATTTCTCACTATGCAAGGGAGCTTAAGCTTTCCTGCTACCGTCAGGACTCCAATGTTCCGCTTTCCGATTATTTTCGTAATAAGGACGAAGAGGGAAGATGCGGCATAACGGAAATCACTCACATTACGAAGCTTTATGAGCTGTGGGACTATCTGCTTTCAGAATTTCCGGGGCTTATAATTGATAACTGCGCATCAGGCGGAAGAAGAATTGACATTGAAACCTTAAAGCGGTCAATTCCCTTCTTCAGAAGCGACTATCAGTGTAATTTCAATGAAAATTCCGAGGTGCTGCAGGCACACAATGCAAATATTTCCTGCTATATTCCCTATAACGGATGCACGTCAAAAACGAAATCCGACGATTATGCGGTAAGAAGCTCCTATTCGTCAAGCTGGGGCGGTGCATATTACAACGCCATATTTCAGGATATGAATGAGGATGACTTTATCTGGGCAAAAAAGATTTCGGACGAATATTTAAGGATACGAAAATATTTCTCCAAGGACTTTTACAATCACGCATCAATGCGATTTGATGATACTTCCTGGGCGGTATTCCAGTATCACAATCCCGATTCCGACAGCGGTATCGTAATGGCATTCAGAAGGGAAAATTCGCCCTTTGATACGGCAAAGGTAAGCTTAAAGGGAATGAAGGGCGAATATTCTTTTGAAAACTTAAATGACGGAACGGTTATAAACGGAACGGCGGATTTTGAAATTATCCTTCCCGAAAAAAGAAGCAGTGTAATTTTTGAATACAGAAAATAAAAGTAAGGGCTGAAATTTCAGCCCTTACTTTTTAAATGTATTGAATAAGAGACGGTTTTGTGATACAATAAAATCAGAATAAAGAAAAGGAGGAAGCTTATGAAAAAGATATTCAGTCTGCTTTTGGCCTTTATAATATTTTTTGGTTTAACTGCTTTTGCAGAGGAACCTGCTTTAGATCTGGTTCACAATCTTGGCGACTTTGAAATTGTTGCGGAAAAATACCGTGTTGCCGTACCTCACGAATATAACGGGCCTGTTTATTCATATAAAAATTACGGCGTTAAGGACAAAAACGGAAACTATATTGTAGAGCCTTTATATGATACCATATTTCCTCCCGGCGAAGGAAGGTCAGCGTTTATTCTTGATGGTAAAATAGGATTTTTTGATGAAAACTGGAAGGTTTTAATCGAAGCAAAATATGAAAGCAATCATTATCCCATAGAAAGTAAAGTCGTTTTTTCCGAAGGACTTGCGGCTGTGGGAAAAAGAAACGATACATCTCCTTACGGCATTTCCTGGGGCTATATCGACAGGGATGGAAATGAAGTAATTGACTTTTGCTACGATGAGGCGAATCCTTTTGAAAACGGATTTGCCGTTGTGGGCATAAAAGAAGAGATATATAACCGTGAAACGAAAATAAAATACGGTAAAATTGATAAAGAGGGCAACGTAACGGAGACTTTTAAGTTCGGATATGTTTATGGCGGGGAGTATGAATATTTATGGCATGAGCCCATAGACGTTATATTAAGCGAAAATTTAGTGGAAATAAACGGAACTCTTTATAAAAACTCTGAAATAGAATATCCTTTCATTAATTATCTTGGTTACAGCTATATTCCTCTTACATATTACGGTTGCAGAATGATGGGAATTAATTGCGACTGGACAAAAGAAGATGGCGTTATTTTATCGTCGGGAGGAGAAGCATCAAAGAATATTTTGGGAGAAAGCGGTATGGAAAGCGGTGCTTACCACAGGGCGGAATTTTACAAAGGGAAGCTTACCGTAAACGGAAAACTTTACGAATACGGAGATACTGCATATCCGCTGATACATTATAAAAATGTTGTTTATATGCCGGTTTTATGGAAGAAGGGAATGGAAGAGCTTGGTATCGACTATAGCTATTTCCGTGATGACAGCAAGGGTGAAAATGAAACAGGATGTATGGTGTTTAAGACAAAGTAAAAGCCTTGGCAGTAGCCAAGGCTTTTGCTTTTTGTTTGAGGGTGAGACCTTGCTTTGCATCGGCTTTGTTGCCGAATGCTGCACACGGCTTCGGTAGTGCATATATGAAATTTTCTTTATTGAAAATTTCATACGATTTATGATTCGTTTAATAATTGTGCAAGGCGAAAAAATGCTTATTTGCATTTTTCATCGGCACAACCTCCGCTTCAACGCATGAAAACGGTTTTGTTTTCATTTCTCACCCTCAAAAAATCTGTTTTGATTTTTGTTTGAGGGTGAGACCTTGTTCCGCATCGGCTTTGTTGCCGAATGCTGCACACGGCTTCGGTAGTGCATATATGAAATTTTCTTTATTGAAAATTTCATATATAAAAATCATGATTACCGATAGACTTATAAAATGTTCTGTTTTTTACAATCCATGAGCTCTGAGCGGTTTTCGGATTTAAGAAGAAAAGACTTTTGCCTGCGGTATTGACACCGGAGAGAGCTTTTTTTGCAGCAGAAATACTTTGGTAAGATGGCGTTCTGTAAATGCTTCCGTTTATAACCGGTTCAAACTGAATGCCGCCTTTTTTGTCGAAGATAACACCGTAGATGGTATTTGGGAAAAGATTTGATTTAACACGGTTAAGCACCACGTTGCCTACGGCAATAAGTCCTTTTTCGCTTTCGCCTTCCGCCTCCGCGTGGATTATTTTTGAAAGCCAGTAAACCTCGTCCTGATTATAGGTTTTGTCTTTAAGATGGGAGGGGACTTCTGCTCCGTCCTTTTCAATTAAAACACGGTAGTATTTATCGTCCCATGAGACATCGGATGAGAAATTTTCCGAAACAAAGCGAACGGGAACCATTATTCTGCCATCTCTTATGTGCGTTTTTAAAACCTGCTTTTTTCCGTTAATATAGCAAAGAGAGCTGTCGGGTAAAAATCTTAAGGTTTTCTCATCGCCTTCAATTAAAGCAAATCTGGAGGATTCATCCCATGAGCAGGAAAGCTCCAACGATTCGCTTATTGCACGAATAGGAACATAAACTGTACCTTTTTCGATATAAGGGGTGGAATCTGTGTAAATTTTAGTGCCGTTTACTTCAATGTCAATCATCATACTTTCTGCTTTTGCACTCTGCCCTGAGGGAAGAAGAGTGAAAAAAACAAAAAATAAAAAAATATATATAAATTTCACGCTATCCCTCCTTTCGTAAAATTTTCGTGCTATAAAAAAGTCACGCTCCTATCTTAACAAAAGGAACGTGACTTTTCAATGCAAAATATATGGAATAAAAGTAATTATATGGTGATTCCGCCATCAGGTGTAAGAACCTGTCCCGTTATAAAAGAAGATGCATCGGTTGCAAGGAAATAAACGCTTTCGGCAACTTCCATGGGTTTTCCGCCCCGCATAAGAGGAGTTTCTTCAAAGAAAGCTTCTTTTTCTTCTTCCGACAGGGCAGAGTTCATTTTCGTATCAATAAAGCCCGGGGCAACTGCATTTACTCTTATGCCGGAGGGCCCGCATTCCTTGGCAAGCGCTTTGGTAAAACCTATAACCCCTGCTTTTGCGGCAGAATATGCACTTTCCATTGAGGCACCGGAAATTCCCCATATGGAGGAAACATTTACGATTGCTCCTTTTTGCTCTTTAAGCATATAGGAAACAGCCTCACGGCAGGTGTAAAAAGTTCCGTATAAATCAACCTTCATGATTTTATCAAATTCCTCATCGGAAACATCGGTTATAAGATTGCTTTTGGCAACACCTGCGTTATTGATAAGGATATCGCAACCGTTGATTTTGGAAAATGCTTCTTTCACTGAAGCAGAATCGGAAACATCAATTTTAACCGGGGTGATGCCGGGCATTTCATTTTTCATATCGGAAATTTCCTTTTCCGAGGAATTGTATCCCGCATATACAAGATAACCGTTTTTATAAAACTTTTCTGTGATTGCCCTGCCTATGCCGCCGGACGCACCTGTAATAAATACTTTTCTCATATGAGCACATCCTTTGAAAAAAGGGCGTGCAATGTTTTACACGCCCTTTTATTAAAAATCAATAATTAAAATGAAAGTCTTTCTTCGATATAAGACTTAACCTGATCGATGGGAATACGAATCTGTTCCATTGTGTCACGGTCACGAAGTGTTACGCAGTTATCTGCAGGTGTGTTTTCGTCACCAACTGTCTGGAAGTCAACTGTGATACAGAAGGGAGTGCCGATTTCGTCCTGTCTTCTGTAACGCTTACCGATAGAACCTGCTTCATCATATTCGCACATAAAGTACTTGGAAAGCTCTGCATATACTTCTTCAGCCTTTTCGCCGAGTTTCTTTGAAAGGGGAAGAACTGCTGCCTTAACGGGAGCAAGTGCAGGATGGAAGTGAAGAACTGTTCTTACATCGCCTTCTGCAATTTCTTCTTCGTCATAAGCTTCAACAAGGAAAGCAAGAACCACACGGTCAGCACCCAAGGAAGGCTCAACAACATAGGGAGTGTACTTTTCGTTTGTCATGGGATCCATATAAGTAAGCTCTTCGCCGGAGTGGTTTGTGTGCTGGGTTAAGTCAAAGTCTGTTCTGTCGGCAATACCCCAAAGCTCGCCCCAACCGAAGGGGAACATGAATTCAATATCGGTTGTAGCCTTTGAATAGTGGGAAAGCTCTTCAGGACTGTGATCACGGAACTTTAAGCTTTCTTCACGCATACCGAGAGAGAAGAGCCATGTCTTGCACTGCTCTTTCCAGTAAAGGAACCAGTCAAGGTCTGTTCCGGGAGCACAGAAGAATTCAAGCTCCATCTGTTCAAATTCTCTTGTACGGAAAGTAAAGTTACCGGGAGTGATTTCGTTACGGAAGGACTTACCGATCTGTGCGATACCGAAGGGAACCTTACGTCTTGTTGTTCTCTGAACATTTTTGAAGTTTACGAAAATACCCTGAGCGGTTTCGGGACGAAGATAAATTTCGTTTTTAGCATCCTCTGTTACACCCTGGAAGGTCTTGAACATAAGGTTGAATTTACGGATATCTGTAAAGTTGTGCTTTCCGCAGTCGGGACATCCGATGTTGTTTTCGTGGATGAATTCGAGCATTTTTTCATTGCTCCAACCATCAACTACAACGGATTCGCCCTTTTCGTGGCAGTAGTCTTCGATTAACTTATCTGCTCTGAAACGGGACTTACATTCCTTACAGTCCATAAGGGGATCGGAAAATCCGCCAACGTGACCTGATGCAACCCATACCTGGGGATTCATAAGTATTGCGGCGTCAAGACCTACATTGTACTTTGACTCCTGCACAAATTTTTTCCACCATGCTTTTTTAACGTTATTCTTAAGTTCTACGCCCCAAGGACCGTAATCCCAGGTGTTTGAAAGACCGCCGTATATTTCGGATCCGGAATATACAAAGCCTCTTCCTTTGCAGAGAGCCACGATTTTTTCCATGGTTTTCTTTTCGTTGTTCATCATAATAAATACATTCCTTTCACCCTTGCCGCCGGATTGCGGCAAGCGCATTTTCTTTTGGCATATTTACCAATAATAACATTTTAACAAAATAATAAGATTTGTCAAGTAATTACCTTGATTTTTGTAAATTAATGTGATATAATCTATTTTAATATGGGAATATTTGTTGAAGTTTGGAAAGAGGGGGACTGAAAATGTCTGTTCGGGAAAGAAGGCAAAAGGCATTTGGACTATTTGTTGCGGCTTTGGTTGTGGCTTTGATAGCCGGTGCGGCAGGATATGCGACAGGCTACGGTGTCAATTCTGAAAAAAGAATAAAAGCGATAAATGAAAATAAAATAATAACGGCAGAAAACGAAAAGCTTACAGGCATATCGGCAGATGCAAAAGAGCTTGAAGCTTTGCGGGCGGAAAATACGGAATTAAAGGCAACTTTGGAAACTCTTACGAAGGAAAAAGAAGAACTCTCTGCTAAATTAACAGAAACAGAAGAAGCTTTGGAAAAGGCATCCGATGTGGCGGAAGTTATAGGAGATGCTTTGAGAGAGGAAAGCGTAAATAATTCCGGTTCCGTTGAAAAAGAGGACAACAGTGACAAATATAAAGCGCAAATAACAAAGTGGTTTGCTCTCGGAATAATCGGTGTGCTCGTGCTGACGGGAATTGCAATGATTTTAATTCCCGCAAAAAGCAGACGGAAAGAAGACTATGAAGACGATGAGTACGAAGATGACGAAGAAGAGTATGAAGAGACGGAAGAGTTTGAGGAAAATGAAGATTCGGAAGATACTGAATTGGAGCATTTAGGAGATGAAACGGAAGAAGCCGAAGAATCTTATGAGGAAGATGCTTCCAATAGTGAAGATATGGAAAGTACAATAGTTATTCCTGTCGTCAGGGCTGAAAGAAAGGTTATAGATGAGTATCCAAAAGCCGACGAAGAAGGAGAACAGACCGAGATGGACTTTGAAGAAGAAAAAGAGGATGCAGGGGACGCTGCCTGTGTTCCCGACAGCCTTGAGGAGCTCATGCTTCAGAGCATAAAGAGGGAAGAAGAATGACAGAGAGAATAATATCAACCGTTCTTTTTGTGATCGGAGGCGTGGTTTGCTATGGTGCAAAGCCGATCGGAAAACTTTTGTACAAGGAAAATCTGACAGATGAAAAAATCTTAAGCATAAAAACCGCAGGCTATGCGGTGGTGCTTATTGCTCTGTTTATACTGTTTATTTAAGGACTTAATATATTAAAAGTCAGAGCTTATGCTTTGTGAAAGGATAAATGAAAAATGATAGAACTTGAAAAAAACTACAACCCGGCTTCGTCCGAGGAAAAACTTTATAAAAGATGGGAGGAAAGAGGCTATTTCCACGCGGACACAGATCCCGATAAAAAGCCTTATACAATAGTTATTCCTCCTCCCAACGTAACAGGACAGCTTCACATGGGTCATGCCTTTGACGAAACACTTCAGGATATATTAATCCGTTTTAAGAGAATGCAGGGCTTTTCTGCTCTCTGGGTTCCCGGAACAGACCACGCAGGTATCGCAACCCAGATAAAGGTTGAAGCGGAGCTTCGTCAGAAGGAAGGACTTACAAGATACGACCTCGGAAGAGAAAAGTTTTTAGAGAGAGTATGGGACTGGAAGGAAAAATACGGAAACCGTATTATAAGCCAGCTTAAGAAAATCGGTTGCTCCTGCGACTGGGACAGAGAACGCTTCACTATGGATGAGGGTTGCTCCAAGGCTGTAAGAGAAGTGTTTGTAAATCTTTACAACAAGGGACTTATTTACAGAGGTCCCAGAATTATAAACTGGTGCCCCAACTGTATCACAGCTCTTTCAAACGAAGAGGTTGAACACGCAGAGCATGCAGGCAATTTCTGGCACATCAAGTATCAGATAAAGGGAACAGATGACTATGTTGTTATCGCAACAACAAGACCTGAAACTTTATTTGGTGATACAGCCGTTGCAGTTAACCCCGAGGATGAAAGATATGCAAAAATCGTAGGAAAGACACTTCTTCTTCCTCTTACAGACAGAGAAATTCCCGTTATTGCAGACGAATATGTTGACAAGGAATTCGGAACAGGCTGTGTTAAGATTACACCTGCTCACGACCCCAACGACTTTGAAGTTGGTAAGCGTCACGACCTTGAAATCATAAAGGTTATGAACGACGATGCCACAATGAACTCATATGCAGGAAAGTATGAGGGAATGGATCGTTATGAATGCCGTAAGGCTATGCTTTCTGACCTTGCCGAGATGGGACTCCTTGTTAAGACAGAAGAACATTCTCACAATGTAGGTCAGTGCTATCGTTGCGGTACAACTATTCAACCCATCGTATCCGACCAGTGGTTCGTTAAGATGCAGCCCCTTGCAGAAGCAGCTATTGAAGCTGTTGAAAGCAGGGAAACAGAATTTGTTCCCGACCGTTTTTCAAAGACATATATGAACTGGATGGAAAACGTGTATGACTGGTGTATTTCCAGACAGCTCTGGTGGGGACACAGAATTCCTGCGTTTTACTGCGATGATTGCGGAGAAATGACCGTATCCAAGGAAGACATCACAGTATGTCCCAAGTGCGGAAAGCCCGTCAGACAGGAAGAGGACGTTCTTGATACATGGTTCTCTTCTGCGCTTTGGCCCTTCTCAACACTGGGCTGGCCCGAAAAGACAAAGGACTTTGAATATTTCTATCCCACAAACACCCTTGTTACAGGTTATGACATCATCTTCTTCTGGGTATCAAGAATGATTTTCTCCGCTTGTGAGCATACGGGAAAAGCTCCCTTCAAGCACGTGTTTATTCACGGTCTTGTTCGTGACGGTAACGGCGAAAAGATGTCAAAATCCAAGGGTAACGGCGTTGACCCCCTTCAGATTATTGATATGTACGGTGCAGATGCATTAAGATTCACGCTTGTTACAGGTGTTGCACCCGGTAACGACATGAGATTCCCCGTAACTTATGATCCTCCTGTTGAAAAGGGTAAGAATCCCAATCCCGAAATCAATAAAATTGTTGGTGCTCCCGGGGTTGAGGCAAGCCGTAACTTTGCAAATAAGATCTGGAACGCGGCACGTTTCGTTATGATGAATCTTGAAACAACGGACTATACACTTCCCGACGAATCCGAGCTTTGCGCAGAGGATAAGTGGATTCTTAGCCGTCTTAATACAATTATTGCAGAGGTTACAAGAAGCCTTGAAAAGTTCGATATCGGTATTGCTATTTCTTCCATTTACAGCTTCCTTTGGGACTGGTACTGCGACTGGTATATCGAGCTTGTAAAGCCCAGACTTTACAATAAGGATAATCCCACAAAACTTGCGGCACAGAGAACTCTTGCTTATGTATTAATCAATTCATTAAAGCTTTTACACCCCGTAATGCCCTTCATTACAGAAGAAATTTACACAGCTCTTTGCGGTGAGGAAGAAAGCATTATGGTATCCGCTTGGCCCGAATATTCAGAAAAGCTTACTTTCGGCAAGGAATTTGCGGAGACTGAGCTTGTTATCGGTGCTATAAGAGCGGCAAGAAACCTTCGTACAGAAATGAACGTGCCTCCTTCAAAGAAGGCAAAGCTCATTATTGTTGCTGAAAATGATGCACCCTTCCGTGCAGGTCAGGCTTTCTTTGAGAAGCTTGCATCCGCATCAGAAGTAGAGTATCTTGCAACAGAGGAAGGCATTACAGGAAACACAGTAAGCCAGGTAACAGAGGGTGCAAAGATTATCATTCCTCTTGACGAGCTTGTTGACAGAGAAAAAGAACTTGAAAGATTAAACGGCGAAAAGGAAAGACTTATTTCCGAAATTGCCCGTGTAGAAAAGCTTTTATCCAATGAAGGCTATATTGCAAAGGCTCCTGCCGCTTTGGTTGAAAAGGAAAAGGCAAAGGGCGAAAGCTTTAAGAAGATGCTTTCCGACGTTGAAGAAAGCATAAAGAAATATCAGTAATAAAAATCGGGCTTTCAGGTGAAAGCCCGATTTTTGAAAGGACGATAAAAATGAATAAAGAAGAAGCACTTTCTTTTATTCACGGCACACTTAAATTCGGCTCTGTTTTAGGTCTTGAAAGCATAGAAAGACTTTTGTCTTATCTTGATAATCCCCATAAAGGACTACGATATATCCACGTTGCAGGAACCAACGGCAAAGGCTCCGTTTGTTCAATGCTTTCTGAAATTTTGATAAGTGCGGGATATAATACGGGGCTTTACACATCTCCTGCCTTGGTTAATTTTAATGAAAGAATAAGACTTAACGGTGAAGAAATTACGGATGAAGACCTTTCTTTATGCACCGAAAAGGTAAAAAAAGCCTGCGAAAACATAGAAAAAGACGGATTTTCTCATCCTACGGAATTTGAAATTGTAACAGCCATTGCCTTTTTATACTACAAAATGAAAAAGGCTGATGTTGTTGTGCTTGAAGTGGGTATGGGCGGAAGGCTTGATGCAACAAACATAATTGAAAAGCCACTTGTTTCCGTAATAACATCCATAAGTTTAGACCATACAGACAGACTGGGAAGTACAATAGCGGAAATAGCAGGCGAAAAATGCGGTATAATAAAGAAAGGCTCAATCACCGTCACAAGTGCATATCAGATTGACGAAGCTCTTTCTGTTATAAAGGAAAAAGCGGATAATCTTATAATTGCACCAAATCCCGAGCTATCGGGAGAAAGTCTTTCGGGAATTACCATAAATTACGGAAATATGGAAAATGTTTTTGTTTCCCTTACGGGTGAGCATCAGGTGGAAAATGCTTCCATTGCAATATGCGTGGCAAAGGTAATCGGTATTTTCGATGAAAATATAAGAGAAGGTCTTAAAAAGGTAAAGCATCCTGCAAGAATGGAAGTAATAAGGGCAAATCCTCCCGTAATTCTTGACGGAGCACACAATCCTTCGGCAATGACACATCTTAAAGAAAATGTCAGAAAGTTTTTGGAAGGATATAAAAAGACACTCATAATCGGAATGCTCCGCGATAAAGACTATGAAGAGTGTGCGGAAATTATCGGGTGCGAATTTGACAGAATTATAACCGTTGATGTACCGGGAGCAAGAGCACTTCCCAAGGAAGAACTTGCAGAAGTTTATAAAAAATACTGCACTAATGTAATTTCCATGCCGCTTTCAGAGGCTGTTAAAGAAATTGATGAAAACGGTGCATTTGTAATTGCAGGCTCCCTCTATATGGCGGGAGAATTTAAAGGCAACTACCAGCATCTTATATAACTAAAGGAGGGTTTTACGGTGAGCCGTTTTTTTGAAAAAGCATTGCTTCCCGAAGCAGAGGCGGAATTTTTTATAACATCGGCTGATATTAAAGGTGCCGTAAAGCCCTTTTTGCCAATGGAACTTGAAGAAGGAATACGCCATCATGCAGACCTTACAATCTGCCATCTCGGAGAAAAAAGGTTTGTGGTATCAAAGGGGACGGGAGAATATTATAAAAGCAAAATCCCCGATGCGGACATAAAAGAGGGCGTGACGGAAGTTAAAAGCCCCTACCCGTATGATGCGGCATATTGTGCGGCAGTTTTCGGGAAATTCGCCGTGGCAAACGAAAAAATTACAGACCATTATCTTCTTTCGGTTTTAAAGGAAGAATTTACCTTTATAAATGTATCCCAGGGCTATGCGAAATGCAACATTTGCCCCATAAGGGAAAATGCGGTAATAACAGAAGATATCGGGATTTATAAAAAGCTCTTAAACTTTATGGATGTACTTTTGATAGAGAAAGGAGATATTTCTCTTCCGCCATACGGTTACGGATTTTTTGGCGGAAGTACGGGAATGATAGGAAAAGACACTCTTTTTATCAACGGAAGCCTTAAAACTCATAAAGATGCTGAAAAAATTTATGCTTTTTTAGAAAAGTACTCTGTTAAAACCGTTGAAAAAGAAGGAAAAATCTTTGATATGGGCTCTTTGATTCCTGTGAGAAAAGGAGAAAGATTATGAAATGTGTGCTTTGCGCCGTAAATTCGGCATATATACATAAAAATCTTGCGGTGATGAAGCTTTCCGCTTATCTTAAGGACAGGGTTTTGGTGCGAGAATTTAATGTGAACACTCCGAGAGATTCTGTATATAATGCGCTGCTTTCCGAAAATGCAGATGTTTATTGTTTCTCGACATATATCTGGAACATAGAATACATAAAGGCAATAGCGGAGCGACTTAAAAAAGCGACAAACGCCATAATAATATTGGGCGGCCCTGAAGCAGGAGGAGATGCAAGTAGCTTCGTAAAGGAAAATTCCTTTTGTGATTATGTTATAAAAGGAGAAGGGGAAGTAGCTTTAGAGCATCTTTTGGAAGCTATCGAAAAAGGGGAAGAAGTAAAGCTTTCGGGCATTTACAGTAAAGCAGGCGGAAGCGGAATTGCCCCCTTGTTAAAGGAAATGATACCCCCTTACAATGATGAGGATATAGAAAAATGCAGGGGCAAAATTATATATTATGAAACCTCCCGCGGATGCTTCAATAAGTGTGCCTACTGTATTTCGGCAAAAGAAGATGTTCATCTTTATGATGAAGAAGCGGTTAAAAAAGACATAAAACACATGGCTGAATTTAATATTCCTCTTATAAAGCTTGTGGACAGAAGCTTTAACGCTTACGGTAAAAGAAGCGAAAGGATGATAGAATTTTTAGCTGAGGAAACGGGTGAAACCTCCTTTCACTTA
>JAZRHF010000146.1:0-13148 GCA_045644565.1 Clostridia bacterium
TTCGATATAGTCAAAAATATCTTCCATATCCTCGGAAAAATGATAAAGACTTAAGCAGTTATCTGCTATAAACTTCTTTTCAATGGCGTTTTTCATGCTTATATCAATATCGTTATAATAGCCTTCAAAATTATAAACCGCAATGGGCTTTTTATGCTGTTTAAGCTGTTTTAATGTAAGAATTTCAAAAAACTCCTCATAGGTGCCTATTCCACCGGGCACAACCAAAAAAGCATCGGAAAGCTCTTCCATTTTGGCTTTTCTTTCTCTCATGGTGTCGGTAAAAATAAGCTCCGTACACTTATCGAATATAATCTCCACTCCTTCTTCCTCAAAAAAGCGCGGTATTACACCGTAAATTTTTGCACCGCCCTTATAAGCACCACGTGCCGCCGCACCCATAAGACCGGAACCACCTGCACCGAAAACAAGATTGTGTCCTCTTTTCGCAAGGATTTCGCCCAAGAGCTCCACCTTTTTTATATACTTTTCATCTATTTTATCGGACGCTGCACCAAATACACATATATTCATATCAATTCTCCTTTCAGAACAATAAATCTGCCGTTTTAACGCCAATGCTTTCAAGCTTTTTATTAAACTCAACCACCCTGTCACCAAGATAGTCCTCCACTCTGTGTCCGTCAAATCCGATACTTATAAAAACGCCTGCATCTTTTATGATTTTTTGTTGCTCTTCGCTTTCGAAAAAGTGCTTAAAATATTCATGTTCCCTGTAATGATGAATGGAATCATAGCTTATGTTCATTTCCCAGAATGTATTGGTTTCGGCAAGTTTTCCAAAAAACTCATCATAAGGCATATTCATTCTGTCCGCCGCTCTGAAAAGGTCGGTATGCGCTATTCCCTTTGTTATTTTGATATTTGAAAGAAAGCCGAATAAATCCCCTGCCGATATTCTGTCTTCCTCGTCGGGATTTTCGATTAAGCAATAGTCAAAAAGAGCATAGTCATCCTCTGTCATATCATAAACCTCAGGTTTAACGGAAATTTCAACACCGCAGATAAGCTTTATTTTACCTTCGTACTCTTTTTTAAGAGAGTTTATAAGTTCACTATATTCCTTTTTCCTTCGTCCTATTCCATGGCCGTGGTCACATATTCCGAAAAGTTCAATTCCCTCTTCAATGGCTTTATCAATTATCACACGGGGATCATCCTTGCCGCAACTTGAGTAGTATGTGTGTGAATGTATATCCATTATCATATGTCTCACCTCTTTTTTATTATACATATTTTAAGCAAAAAAGTCAATCAATTCTATTGACAAACATAAGGGATTAATGTAAATTAACGTTATATTAAAAAGGAGTGATTAATATGGCATTTGACAGAAGCAAATCCACCGCCGACAAGGCGAATACCGTAAGTTCAAAAAATCAGCTTGATGTAAGTAACTACATATCTTTTATAAATGAAAACGGCAAAGGCAAAAGAATTATGTTTGCAGGAAATTCCATTACCCGTCACGGAGTTAATGAAGGAATCGGATGGCTGCATGACTTTGGTATGGCGGCAAGTTCCATTGATAAGGATTATGTTCACATTTTAGCAAAAAGGGTTTCCGAAATTGATTCCGATGCCGCATTTTGTATTGCTCAATGCGCTGCATGGGAAAGAGCCTTCTGGGATGATGCTGTTTATGAAAAGTTTGAAGTAGCAAAGGATTTTGCTCCCGATATATTAATCTATCGTCTCGGCGAAAATGTGCAGGCAGCAGACTTTGAAAAGTATGACTTTAAGGAAGGTGTGAGAAATTTAATAAAGTATCTCACCTTAAAAAATCCCGATGCAAAAATCATTTTCACCACCAACTTCTGGATTAAGGTGCCTGTTGACGAAGCGATAATTGAAGTTGCAACTGAATTCGGAAAAGATGCCCATGATTTAGGTATGCTTGGCGAAAAGGACGAAATGAAGGCAATCGGACTTTTTGCACATTCAGGCGTTGCCGCCCACCCCGGTGACAAAGGTATGGAAGCCATTGCAGATGTAATATGGGAAGAGCTTAAGACTCTTTTATAATATACATTTTTTCAAGTGCTTCTTCTATACATTCTATATAAATTTTCGCAAGACGTCCTTTCATTTCTGAAAGGGCGTTTTTAGTTTCAAGAAGGTAAGCTTTATCCTTCTTAATTTTTGAAGGAATACATTTTTCATTTTTCCTCGGTAAAAGCGCACCTCCAAGGCAGGTAAATACATTAAGTTCTTCGGGAGATTCAAAGCCTAAAAGAATTCTTGTAAGTGCCTTTTCATACTCTTCATCAAGAGTGAAATATTCGTTGTTCCACATCTTATCTCCGTAAATTAAAATTTCCGAAGGCAGAGTATAGCTGTAATGAGGATACTCCTTTTCATTGCCGTATTCCCAGGCACACATTTCGCTTCCCATGATATTCTTTTTCAATTCATCGTCGCTAAAAGGACGCTCATCAATCTTCCAGTCGCCAACGGTATCTTCCTTATTTGTTCTTTCGTGGGTAAAATCAATATCCACATAAGCTTCGGGAAAATGGGAATTTATCATTTTTCTTCCCGTTTTCAAAAGGCTGTTCATAGTTATGTTTATGTATGGTCCTCTCTTTGGTGCGGCAACTCTCCAGAAGTGAAGTATTATGTCAGATGGAAGCTTAATCTCCCTTTCCGTGTCCATCTGGTCGTTCCACATAATAACCTTTTTGCCGTTCTTTTTAACCATATCATAAACCTTTGTCATTACATAATAGTACAAATCCTGACGGTCTGATATGTTTTCACGCTCCATAAATGCCCTGCATTTTTTGCAGTCATCCCAATGGCATTTTGCAATTAATCCCAAATCTTCAAAGGAAAGCTCGTCGCCACCTATGTGGAAATATTCATAGGGGAAAATGCCTGAAATTTCATCTATTATCTTTTCGTATATTCCGAAAACGCTTCCCTCTCCCACACAGGGCGCCCATTTACTTTGCTCTAAAAGGTCGGTTTCGCAGGCAAGATGGGGATAGCATTCAATAAGCTTACCGCTGTGTCCCGGACAGTCAAATTCGGGGATTATATCAAGTCCAAGACAGTCGCAAAGGGAAACAAGTTCCTTCATTTCGGAAATTTCGTATGCATTTTCTATAAACATTTCTTCCTTAAGGCAGGAAAGCTTAACCGCAAAGCCTTTATTATCTGAAAGATGCAGGTGGAGAATGTTGATTTTCGCCTTTGCCATTAACACAAGGTCGTGCAAAAAGCGTTCCTTTCCCGGAATTCCCCTTGCAAGGTCTATCATAACACCACGATGGAAATATTCAGGCTTGTCGGAAAAATCACACTCTGGAAGATACGCCCTACCCTCTCTTATTTTAAGAAGATTGCTTATTTGGACAAGTGCATTTCGCAGGCCTTCATAGTCGCCGTAGCTTATATGTGCCTTTCCCTTTGATATTTCAAGACGGTATTCGCCTTTTACTTTCAGTTTCTCATCAAAGGATGCTTTTATATTTCCTTCTTTATTAATTATAGCTTTACCGCAGAAAAGTGCATCTGTCAGCACCTTTGCTTTTTCACCGAAGCTGTCAACCGAAATATTAAGCGGAAGCGAAAATTCCGACTCGTTTCCGTATACCGCATTTTTTACCAAAGGTATGCTATTTATCATTATAAAGACACTCCTTTAAGATTTGTTTTTACAAACAGGAATATAAAGTATCTCTGACCAGGGGCATATAATATTCTTCCCTCGGATTAAATGTATGCTTTACATAAACTGCCGAAAGCCCAATCGAAGGATCAATATAAACCGATGCTCCGGCAGCACCGCTCCAGCCAAACTCACCGATATTACTTTTCGAGTTTCCTTTTTCAGGATTCATCATAGTCCTTACCCCAAGCCCGTAGCCGTAGCCTGCAAGATGTTTCCAGTTATAGGTTTCCATTTGTTTTTCGCTGAGTGTATTCGTCCTCATCAACTCCACCGTCGAAGGCGATAAAATCCGCTCTCCGTTAAGCCCTTCGCCAAAAGAAGCTAGAGCTGCTGCAATCTTTAAATAATCATCTGCATCGGAAATTATTCCTGCGCCGCCGCTGTCATATTCATCTCCGAAAACAAAACCGTTTTTAATTCCTACGTCTGCAAAGCTACCCTTTTTATCGCAACCTTCTTTTTGTGCCTTAACAACATCAAGCTCTGCACCGCTTCCCTCAGGTACAAACTTATACTGCGATGCCATATGCTTTGCATTTTCAGAATTCAAGTGATACGAGCACGACTTCATCTCCAAAGGATTAAATATATTTTCCTTTACATAATCACGGAACTTTTGCCCTGTTACGATTGAAACCAAGCCCGCAAGCACATCGTGGCACAAGCTGTACTGAAACCTTTCTCCCGGCTCAAATGACAAAGGATCTTCTGCAATGCATCGCACCACCTTATCGGTATCCATTTTCCCATCTGTAATTTCACGAGCTTTATTTATTCCTGCCGTATTCATATCATAGGTAAGCCCTGCTGTCATATTGAAAAGGTTTAATATTTTTATATCTTTCTTTGCTTTTACTATGTCGCCGTCCGGCATTTTTATATACATATCCTTATATTCGGGGATATACTCATAAAGCGGATCGGTAAGCTTAATTTTCCCTTTTTCAACAAGCTGAAGTGCCGCTGTCACCGTCGTTATTTTAGAGCAGGAATATAAATTGAAATATTCATTTCCCGTCATCTTTATTTCATTTTTTATATCGGAATATCCGCATGAATAATCAAAAACCTTTTCTTTGCCCAAGTATACTTTTATTGTATTTCCGGGAGCATAGTTTTCACTTACAAAATATTCCATAAGGTTTTTAAGCTTATCAAAATTCATATTTAATCCACCCTTTTTCACAAGCTTATTATACCACACCAATTTATAAAAGTCTATGATTTTAATTTGCTTCTTTAATTGATATATTTTAACAAAAAAACTGTCAGTTGCCTGACAGTTTTCATTATTATAAATGCATACCGCCGTCAATTATAAGGTCGGTTCCGGTTATATATCGTCCTGCATCACTTGAAAGAAGGAGTGCTCCTCCTTTTATATCTTCCGCCTCTCCTGCATATCCTGCGGGAATTTTGGAAAGAACAATTTCTCTGTACGCATCATCATTCAATGCATCGAAATTTCTCGGTGTTGCAATTACGCCGGGAGCAATGTTATTTACGGTTATTCCGTAAGGTGCAAGTTGTGATGCAAGATTTGTAACAAGATTCATATTGGCAGACTTTGTTGCGGCATAAATGGGCATTTCCTTGTGGGGCTTATACTGCTGTACGCTTCCTACGGTAATGATTCTTCCCCATTTATTTTCCTTCATCTTGGGAGCATATTTCTGAATGAGCATATATGTGGATTTGAAATTCACATCAAACTGCTTATATATATCTTCTTCCGTAACTTCGTCCCACTTTTTCCTTATCTGAACAGAGGCGTTTAAGATTACTATATCAACATCTCCTGTTTTATCGTAAAGCTTTTCTGCTGCATCAAAATCAAGCAAATTAACGCATACGGGATGGGAGTTTTTTATTTCGGACGAAATTTCCTCCGCCTTTTCCTTTGAGCTTCCGCAATGGATAAAAACCTCCGCTCCGTTATCTGACAAAGCCTTTGCTATCGCAAGACCAATCCCCTGAGTTGAGCCTGTTACAAGGGCACGCTTTCCTGTAAGATTAAACATACCTATCACTCCTTATAATGCAGACTGGGTATCTGTGGGATCGCCGTGTTCTGCAAAATAATATTCCTCTGTCCAGTCAAGGTCACGGTAGGCTTCTGCTCTGTCGTCTGTCTTAATGAAATCCATAAGCATATCAAGCATTTCCTTTGACCAGGTATTTTTATCAATCTGTGCTGTGGTAAACTTGTTCTGACTTATCATTTCAAAGCCGAACATATCCTTAACCTGTGTTTTTGCCGCACCGCCTACAACCTCTGCAACAAGATGGGAAGGAATAAAGAGCACGCCACCTCCTGCACCGAATACAACGTCACCGGGAAGGCATACAGCATTTCCTATTCTTGTAACGGTGTTATAGCCCGTCATTATAAAGTCACGGATGGGTGTGGGATCAATTCCCCTGAAATAAACCTGGGTATTTTCCACCTTTTCCATCTGCTCCGTATCACGGATTCCGCCCCAGATAACGGCACCGCCGTTTTCATTTTTGGTTTTGTTTTTAAGAGCTGTTGTTAAATTTCCGCCAAGGAAGGTGCCTTTATAAATTTTATCGTACATATCAATTACGGGAACGTCGTACTCCATTAAGTTGTCAATTACCCATTGATTGTATGTGCCTGTTCTTCCCTCTCTTTTTCCGATTTCCTTGGTTAATTCATCAAGGTCGGGGCGATAAGGACAGTAAATTGCAGTTACGGCACGACCGATTAATTTTCTTCCGTCTGTGTGAAGAGTTTTAAGTCTTCCTTCAAACTGGCTTTCATAGCCCTTTACAAAGATGGGCTTCCACACCTCTTCAAGTGTAAGATTTTTAAGTGCCTTAAGATATTTTTCTTCAACCTTGGGTCTTCCGTCGGGAAGGCGCTCTCCTTTCCACAAGGGAGTAAGTGCAATTATTTCTTCTCTGTCGTTAAAATTCATAAAATCAGCTCCATTCTCTATCGTTTGCCCATTCGTTATCCCATTCTTCGGTGCTTGCCCAGGCTTTAGGGTATTTCGGATGCATATGTTCTTTTATAAGTTCTTCGTTGAGGCTTTCTATTCCGAGACCCGGAGTATCGGGAACATTTACAAAGCCGTTATCAAACAGGGGATTTTCTATTCCTATCGCAAGGTCGTTCCACCAGGGAATGTCAACAGAGTGGAATTCCACCGCCCATACATTCTGAATTGCAGCCGCAGTATGGATTGCCGCCATCATTGCAATGGGGCTTTCCGCCATATGTATTGCCATACCAACACCATATTTTTCGCACATATCCCCAAGCTTTTTGGTTTCCAGCGCTCCGCCTATCGAAAGAAGGTCGGGATGTACCAGAGATACCGCTCCCGCTTCCATTAAGGGGCGGAAATTCTCGGCAAGATAAATATCCTCACCTGTTGCAAGAGGCACATTGCAAGCATCTGCAATTCTCTTATAGTGTCCTGTCATATGCCAGGGCTGAATATCCTCAAGCCATGCGATATTATACTTTTCAAGACGTTTTGCAAACTTTATGCAGTCCTCAAGTGCAACGTGACCGAAATGGTCAATGGCAAGAGGAACTTCATAGCCTGCCACTTCTCTTACCTCTTTAACATAGTTTTCAAGGTAATCAAGACCTTTTTCCGTGATTCTTATACCTGTTGCATAATGGGGAATTGTAAATACCTCATAGTTTTTGCCAAGCATCATATCCATATCAATAGAGCCGCTCTGATGAAGTATTGCCTTCATGGAATATTTCTTGAAATCCTCAATCATTCCGAGAGGTGCATTGATGCATCCCGGCTCATCGTATAAAAGTTCAACGCCAAGGTCCATTTTAACAATGGAAAAGCCCTTTTCAATTCTCTTTTTTATAGCCATACCCATATCGCGACCGGTGTGCTTTCCGTCAACGTCGGTATCACCGTAAACTCTTACCTTGTCACGGAACTTACCTCCAAGCATCTGCCACAAGGGCACTCCCCATGCTTTACCTGCTAAATCCCAGAGTGCAATTTCAATTCCCGAAACGCCGCCACCCTGACGTGAAGGACCGCCGAACTGCTTTATTCTTCTGAAAAGCTTGTCAACGTTGCAGGGATTTTCTCCGATAAGACGGCTTTTAAGCATCAGCGCATAGGTTGCACTTGAAGCATCCCTTACCTCGCCGTAGCCGATGAGTCCCTGATTTGTGTAAATTTTAATTAAGGGACAGTGCTTTGGTGCCCCCGTAATATTGGCAACTCTTATGTCCGTTATTTTAAGCTCGGAAGGATTTGAATGAGTGTTTACATTCTCCTCCACCATTTCTTTTATATTCATATATACGCCCCCTTGACAATATGTCATTTTTTTATTATTATAAAATAAAAACAGGGTTAATTCAACCATTATATTAATAAATTTATCCACTATTTTAAGATTGGAGAAAAAATGTATGCGCTTTTCCGAATATAGCTTGAAGGACCTGAAAGGTCACGATATAATTTCTTTTTACCACGCAAAAGCCCCTTCGGGAATAAGAGAGTTCCGTGAACACTCCCACACGGAATGTGAAATTGCACTTTTCGTTTCGGGAAAGGGAATTTATTCCGTTAAGGAAAAATCCTATCCTTTTACAAAAGACGATATTTTTCTTTTTGCAGGAAACGAGATTCATTATATAACGGAAATTTCAAATGACGAGCCTTTGGATGTAATAGGCATACAGTTTGAGCCAAAGCTTATATGGGAAAGCGGTTATGAAAATATGCCCTTACTTAAGCTGTTTACCGAACGAAACGATAAATTCAGCAATTTAATTGAAAGAGAAAACAAAAAAACTCCCGAAATAAAAAAATACATTCTGGAAATGGAAAAAGAATTTAAGGAAGAAAAAGAAGGCTATGCCATTAAAATCAAAATGCTTCTCTTTACCCTGCTTTTAACCCTTTTAAGAGATTATGACTATGTAAAGGAAAGCTTTGAATCCGTAAGTCATGATACCTTAAAAAGATTATCATCGGCAACCGAATACATAAATAAAAACCTTTCGGAAAACTTAACTCTTTCGGATATTTCCAAAAAAGCCGGACTTGCCCCCTCCTACTTTTCTTCGGTATTCAAAAAATATAACGGCGTTTCTCCTTTTGAATATATTACCATAAAGCGTGTTGAAAAAGCAATATCCCTCATAAAAAACGGCGCACCCTCCATGCTTTCTGCCGCAGAAGAAGCAGGGTTTATGAGTTCGTCCAATTTCTATAAGGCATTTTTTAAGGTAACGGGAAAAACTCCGAAAGAATATCTGTAAATTTTACTTGTAATTTATCTGTTTTTTTGTTATAATGTTTAAAATATCATTATAAGGATGGTTTTTATGGAGCTTTTAAAGGAAAAAATCAGAGACACCGCATTGCTTCTTGACGGAGGAATCGTCAAGGTTGATATGTTTTTAAATCATCAGCTCGATACCGCACTTTTATATGAAATGGGAAAGGAATTCAGAAAGCTCTTCCCTTCGGATAAAATAACAAAAATTTTAACTGCGGAGGCATCAGGCATTGCCATTGCCGCAGTTGCAGGTCTTTTATTTAACGTTCCCGTGGTGTTTGCCAAAAAGGGAAATCCCAAAAACATTTGTAAGGACGCCTATACTGCCGATGTTTTCTCATACACTAAAGGGGAATCAAAGCAGATAAGGGTTTCAAAGGAGTACATATCGGAAAAAGACCATATACTGATTTTAGATGACTTTTTAGCTAACGGACAGGCTGTAAAGGGTCTTCTTGAAATCGTTAAACAAAGCGGTGCTTCCCTCGAAGGTATCGGCATCGCCATTGAAAAGGGCTTCCAGGAAGGCGGAAAATTAATCCGTGATATGGGAATCCGCCTTGAATCCCTCGCCATAATTGACGAAATTAAAGACGGCGAAATAGTTTTCAGATAAGGAAGATTTTATGAAACTGATTGAGCTTTATACCGACGGTGCCTGCTCGGGAAATCCCGGAAGCGGCGGCTTTGGTGTTATACTTAAATACGGCGGTCATGTAAAGGAAATTTCAGAGGGCTACAGCCTAACCACCAACAACCGTATGGAATTACTTGCGGCAATTAAGGGGCTTGAAGCATTGAAAGAGCCCTGCAAGGTTGACCTCTACAGCGACTCAAAATATTTAACCGATGCGATTTTAAAAGGCTGGCTTACAAGCTGGCAACAGAAGGGCTGGAGAAAGTCGGATAAGTCAAAGGTTTTGAACATCGACCTTTGGGAAAGGCTTCTTCCCCTCCTCGATAAGCACGATGTAACTTTTCATTGGGTTAAAGGCCACGACGGCCACGCGGAAAATGAACGCTGTGACGAGCTTGCAAGAATGGGCTCGGCAAATCCCACCTTTGATGACGACGGATATAAGGAAAATTTATAAAGCTTATGGCTTCTCGTGCGAGAAGCCATTTTTTATTTTAAGATTCTTTCTTCGCCTGCGGCTCGTTAAGAATGACATCAGAACCGGAGCCACAGAATGACATAAGAACCGAACCACTTAAACATTGACACGAAGGGGCTTTTGTGGTAAAATAAAATGATAGATTTTATTTATAATACCATACAGGTGTTTACATAAGAAAGGACTTGATTTTTTTGGGACTTACATTAACAGAAAAAATATTAAATACCCACATTGTTGAAGGCAAACCCGAAAAGGGTACGGAAATCGGAATCCGTATTGACCAGACCCTTACTCAGGATGCTACGGGCACAATGGCTTATCTTGAATTTGAGGCTATCGGCGTTCCCAGAGTAAAGACTGAAAGAAGTGTTGCATACATCGACCACAACACTCTTCAGAGCGGCTTTGAAAACGCAGACGACCACCGTTTTATCGGTTCCATTGCAAAAAAGCACGGAATTTATTTTTCCCGTCCCGGTAACGGAATTTGCCATCAGGTACATTTAGAGCGTTTCGGTATCCCCGGAAAGACCTTAATCGGTTCTGACTCTCACACCCCTACAGGCGGAGGTCTTGGTATGATTGCCATCGGTGCAGGCGGACTTGACGTTGCTGTTGCTATGGGTGGCGGTGCATATTACATCACATATCCTAAGGTTGTAAATGTTCACCTTACAGGCAAGCTTTCCCCCTGGTGTGCCGCAAAGGACGTAATTTTGGAAGTTCTTCGAAGACTCTCTGTTAAGGGCGGCGTTGGCAAGGTTATTGAATACACAGGATGCGGCGTTGCCTCCTTATCTGTTCCCGAGCGTGCTACAATCACCAACATGGGTGCAGAGCTTGGTGCAACGACATCAATTTTCCCCTCTGACGAGGTTACAAGAGAGTTCTTAAAGGCTCAGAAGAGAGAAGAAGTGTGGACTCCCCTCGCTCCCGATGCTGATGCGGTTTATGACGAAACTGTTGAAATTAACCTTTCAGAAATCGAGCCTGCGGCAGCTTGTCCCCACTCTCCCGACAATGTTAAAAAGCTTTCCGAAATCGGTGAAATAAAGATAGACCAGGTTTGTATCGGTTCCTGCACAAACTCTTCACTTCTTGATATGATGAAGGTTGCTTACATATTAAAGGGCAAAACCGTTCATCCCGACGTATCACTTTCCATTGCTCCCGGTTCTAAGCAGGTTCTTACCATGCTTGCGGAAAACGGTGCATTATCAGATTTAATTGCAGCAGGCGCAAGAATTCTTGAGAGTGCCTGCGGTCCCTGCATCGGTATGGGTCAGTCTCCCAACTCCGGCGGTATTTCCCTTCGTACCTTCAACCGTAACTTTGAAGGTAGAAGCGGAACCAAGGATGGTCAGATTTATCTTGTATCTCCCGAGGTTGCGGCAATTTCTGCCATCACAGGCGTTTTGACAGATCCGAGAACTCTTGGAGATATGCCGAAGTTTAACCTTCCCGAAGAATTTTTAATCAACGACAATATGGTTGAGCCTCCCGCATCCTTCGAGGATATGGACAAGGTTGAAATCTTAAGAGGTCCCAACATTAAGCCCTTCCCTGTAACAAGCCCCTTGAAGGATGAAATAAACTGCGCTTGTTCTCTTAAGGTTGGCGACAACATTACAACCGACCACATTATGCCCGCAGGTGCAAAGATTCTGCCCCTTCGTTCAAACATCCCCGCTATTTCAAAGCATTGCTTTACAGTTTGCGACGAAGCATTCCCCGAAAGAGCAGAAGCACTTAGAGAAAGCATTATCGTGGGCGGTGCAAACTACGGTCAGGGTTCAAGCCGTGAACACGCCGCTCTTGCTCCCTTACATCTTGGCGTAAAGGCAGTTATCACAAAGTCCTTTGCAAGAATCCACCGTTCAAACCTTATAAATGCGGGTATTCTTCCCCTTACATTTATTAACGAAGCTGACTATGACAAGATAAAAGAAGGCGATAAGCTTTCTATAAAGAATTTAATTGCTTCCATCAAAGAAGGCAAGGATTTAACTCTTACAAACGAAACAACAGGCGAAAGCTTTACACTTTCATGTGAACTTTCAGACCGTGCAAAAGCAATTATACTTGCCGGCGGACTTTTATCCTATACAAAAGAAAACTTTTAAGGAGAATAGCTATGACAAAAATTAAAATGACCACTCCCTTGGTTGAGATGGACGGAGACGAAATGACCAGAGTTATCTGGCAGATGATAAAAGATATTTTAATTTTACCCTATGTTGACTTAAAATCCGAATATTACGATTTGGGACTTCCCTATCGTAACGAAACAAACGACCAGGTTACAATAGATTCTGCGGAAGCTACAAAGAAGTACGGCGTTGCAGTTAAATGCGCAACAATCACCCCCAATGCCGCAAGAATGCCCGAATATAACTTAAAAGAAATGTGGAAGTCACCCAACGGCACAATCCGTGCAATTTTGGACGGTACCGTTTTCCGTACTCCCATCATCGTTAAGGGCATCACTCCCTACATCCCCACCTGGACAAAGCCCATCACCATCGCCCGTCACGCTTACGGCGATGTATATAAGAACACCGAATTGCAGGTTAAGGAAGGAGCTGAATGTTACCTCGTTTCCGTTGACAAGGACGGAAATGAAGTAAGAGAAAAGATTCATTCCTTCAAGGACACAGACGGTATCATTCAGGGTATGCACAACACCGACAAGTCAATTTCGAGCTTTGCAAGAAGCTGCTTTAACTTTGCCCTTGATATGAAAAAGGATTTGTGGTTTGCCACAAAGGATACAATCTCCAAAAAGTATGACCATCGTTTCAAGGATATTTTCCAGGAAATTTATGATGCAGAGTATAAGGAAAAGTTTGAAAGTGCAGGAATTGAATATTTCTATACCCTTATCGACGATGCGGTTGCTCGTGTTATCCGCTCCGAGGGTGGCTATATCTGGGCTTGTAAGAACTACGACGGCGACGTTATGAGCGACATGGTTGCAACTGCTTACGGAAGCCTTGCTATGATGACATCCGTCCTCGTTTCTCCCGACGGTG
>JAZRHF010000147.1:0-59127 GCA_045644565.1 Clostridia bacterium
ATCATGCTTTTTTACACGGGATTCAAAAAGAGGAACTTCCTTTTCTTTGAGGGCACAAAGAAGCATATACTTATTTTCAAAAGTATAGCCGCCCCTTACCGACAAAATCGTAACTCCTCTGGGCGAATGACTTGTTAAATATCTGGCCATCTCTTCACCCTTTTCAGTTACCACAAAAGCCAGCTTTGAAACATTTAATTTTTTTATAAGCCAGTCGATGGAAAATGTGGAAATAAACAGGGCAATTATGCCGTAAAGTGTCAGATTTATCTCTTTGAAAACAATCAGAGAAAGCCCGATAACACAGGCGTCCACCACTAAAAGGAGCTTGCCTATGGGCATATGGGGAATAAAATGCTGAAGTATTCTTCCCAAAATGTCAGTTCCTCCCGTGGATGCTCCGCCCACAAAGGTAAGAGCAATACCGAATCCGTAAAGCACCGCGCCAGCCACCGAGGCGAGCAATATATCGTCGGTCAGGGGAGGCAAAAGGGCAAAAAGCTCCACTATCACGGAAAGCACACCGGAACATATAACCGTTTTTATTATAAAGCTTTTACCTAAAATTTTTATTCCCAGAATAATTAAAATTCCGTTGATTACAGCAAAGGAATAACCTGCCGGAACGGAGAAAACATGGTACAAAATTGTCGATAAGCCCGACACTCCTCCCGATACAACCTTATTGGGAACATAGCAAAGTGAAATCCCGGCAGAGGTCAACACAAGACCTGCCAGTATCAGCACCAATTCTCTTAATCTCATTTTCATCAAAGTCACTCTTTCCAAAAAAATAAAAGCGGCGGTTTAACACCGTCGCCTATTATAACATTTCGAGGAAAAATCTTCAATAGATTTAAAAATTTAAGTGTTTTTTAGTTTTTTTCTTAATTTTTACGCTTATTTTTATTCCAAAGCCGTTTTTTCTTCCGCTTCCACAGAATTTTTTACGGCTTCCTCCTTAAGTTTTTGCTCCAAGAAAGGCAAATCCTTAACAGTAAACCAGACGATAAAAACGATATATGCAATCAGCGCAATTATTGCCATTATTCTTTTTTTCACAAAGTCCACCTCATACCACAGGATTAATAAATCCGAAATAGGTAAGCACCGTTACCCACAAAAATACAGTGATAACCGAAATCGCCGTTCCGAAAACCACAAGATGACCTGCCAGCTGCTCATCTGCCCCCATCTGCTGTGCCATTGTATAGCTGGACACTGCCGCAGGAGACGCATACATAGCAAGAAGTATGGCAAGTTCCCTGTCTCGGAAACCCATTAAAATTCCTGCCGTTATAAATAAAAGCGGAGCAAGACAGAGCTTTGACAAAACGCCCCAGACTATGTATGAAGCATTCCCCTTTACCGTTGCAAAGTCAAGGGAAGCTCCAAGAGCAATTAAAGCAAGAGGTGTGGCAATGGATGCCACCTGCTTGACCGAGCCATATAAAAGTCCCGGTACCAAAATTCCTGCCTGTTTCAGGAAAAGTCCCAAAAATCCGCATACCGAGCCGATAATAAGGGGATTTTTTATAATGTTCATAACCATTTTTCTGACATTTGATTTCTTTCCCGAAAGTGCTTCGAGACAGAACACCGCAAGCACATTGTAAACAGGCACCACAATGGCAACCATAACCGCCGCCTTTCCCGAAAGTGAGCCGTCTGCAAAAAGGCTTTCTGCCACAGGTACGCCGAAAATCAGGAAATTACTTCTGAAAATCCCTTGAATCAAAACCCCTCTGCTTTCCTCTTTTTTTACAAAAAAGCCTGTAAGTAAAAGCAACAAAAGGAAGCAGCAAATTACGCTTAAGACACTGTAAATTATCAGTTTTTTATCAAAAACCTTTGAAAATTCAGACTCATAAACGCTTTTGAAAATACTCACCGGAAGGAATATATCAAAGATAAGCTTATTAAGTTTTTTCGCCGACGGAGCATCCAATATATTTACTTTTTTTACAAAAAAGCCAAGAGTAAGAAGTACAAAAATCGGAAACACCAATTTGAAAGATAAAATCAAGCTGTCCGTAAAAATCACTCCTTTTATGAAAAAACAAGGTGAAAACTTAAGTTTCCACCTTGCAATTATAACACATAACTTACTTTTCCGTCAAGTCAGTCGTATATTTTCGTTTTCCACAGTCGGATGCCTGAGCCCTCTTCTCCGTCAAACACCGTTACAAGCCCACCCAGATATCGCTCGATTTTATGAATATTACTCCGTCTGTTTCCGTAAAGCCGTGACTTATACTTTTCTTCGCACTTTATAGAAAGCTGATCGGGCTTATTTTCGTCAATGTATTTTATAACTCTATGCAATATCACTCTGCTTTGAGCCATCTCTCCGAATGCCGGGTGATAGGGTCCTGCTATATAGCCTTCCGTAAGACTGTCCGACGGCTGAAGACCTGTTCTTATAACCTTAATTCCTGCTTTTTCAAACTTGTCCGTAAGCAGTGCCGTAAGTTCAACAGCCTCCTCCAAGGTTGCAGGGACATACTCTCCACTTTCGTACATATCCGAAAGGCAGGTATCTTTAAGTACCAGTGTGGGGTAAATCCTTACCTCGGAAGGCGCCATATCAATAAAGTCAAGGCAGGTTTTAATATCTTTTTCATTGTCTGACAAAGGAAGGTGCGTCATCATCTGAAGTCCCAACTTCATTCCGGCTTCCTTTATAAGACGACTCGCCCTTTTAATATCCTCTGCCGTGTGGCCACGCCTTGATGCCGAAAGAACATCATCGTCTGTTGACTGAGCGCCAAGCTCCACCGTAGTGACACCGAAGGACAAAAGATGCTCTATAATCTCCTCATTGATGTAATCAGGCCTTGTGGACAAACGGATTCCCGTTATTTTTTCCCCGTCCACAAACTTTTTTGCCGCACCTAAAAGTTCCTTCTGTTGCTCTAAGTCAATCCCCGTAAAGCTTCCTCCGAAAAAGGCAATTTCCGCCTCTCCCTTGATATACGAAAGCCATTCGGTAACAATTTTTTCCACATCGTTGCCGGTAACCGAGCCGCTTTGCCCCGTAATTCTTTTCTGATTACAAAAAACACAGCCGTTGGGGCACCCTCTGTGAGACACGAAAATCGGGATGTTCGCCTTACTCATACATTGCCTCCAAAGCCGCCTTTGCCGCAAGCTGTTCCGCTTCCTTTTTGCTTCCCGCGCTTCCTTCTCCGATAACTTTTCCCCCGCTTAAAACCTCATAGAAAAATGTTTTCATATGGGCAGGTCCATCCTCTTTAACCAGACGATAAGTTATAGTCTCAAGAGCCCCGCTCTGAGCAATTTCCTGAAGCTGGGTTTTATAGTCCTTAAAGGCCTTTCCCGAAACAGCCTTATCAATTACGGGCTTTACGTTTTTCATTATCCATTCCCTTGCCGCATCAATTCCCGAATCGAGAAAAATAGCCGCAATGGTAGCCTCAACAATATCGGCAAGAATAGAAATCCTGTTTCTTCCCCCTGTTGCTTCTTCGCCTTTGTTCAGAAACAAAAAATTCCCCATAGAAAGCCCGGACGCAACCTCATAAAGTGAACGCTCACAAACAGCTGCGGCTCTCACCTTCGTCAGTTCGCCCTCGGGCATATCGGGAAAGTTTTCGTAAAGATATTCGCTTACTGCAAGCGACAAAATACTGTCGCCGAGAAACTCAAGACGTTCATAGCTTCTTACGCCAAACTCATTGGCGTAAGAACTATGAGTAAGAGCTTCTTTTGCAAGAAGCTCATTCTTAAAACTATATCCTACGGCTTTGTAAAAACCGTTCATATTTTATCCCTCGTTTCAGGAGTTTTGTTTGATGTAGTCAAGAGCATCGCCTACAGTCTTGATGCTGTCTGCGTCTTCATCCTCAATTTCCATGTCAAACTCTTCTTCCATAGCCATGATAAGCTCGATAAGGTCCATGGAATCTCCCAGATCCTTAAATGCGGTATCCTCTGTTATAGTTTCAGCATCAATACCGAACTGCTCTGCAATAATGTCTCTAATCTTTTCAAAATCCATATTCTTCTTCCTTTCGTTTTTTTAGATAGTATATGCTAAAATGCAGAAAAAATCAATAGGTTTTTTCAATAAATATACTTCAAATGTGTATTTTTTTGCATTTTTTCGTGTTTTACAGCCTGTTCATGAAGGCATCTTTAAGTTTTTCCACTGCTTTTTTCTCTATTCTCGACACATAGCTCCTGGATATATTAAGCTTCTTTGCAATTTTTCTTTGGGGTATTTCTTTGCCGTCATCAAGACCATAGCGCATTTCGATTATTATCCGCTCTCTTTCGTCCAGACAGCTTTTTATATTCTGATAAAGCTTTTTCACCTTCTGCTTTTTTTCTATGCTTTCCTCGATTTCCTCATCCTCCGACGGAATTATATCCATCAGAGTCACCTCGTTTCCTTCCTTGTCGCACCCTATGCTTTCAGACAGCGAAACCTCGGAGGGAAGGTGCTTTTTAGCTCTTAAAACCATCAGTATTTCGTTGTGGATGCATTTAGCCACATAGGTGGAAAGCCTGGTCTTTTTATCCGTCGTAAAGGTGTTTATCCCCTTTATAAGCCCTATTGTACCGATGGATAAAAGATCATCTGCTTCGTCATGGTCACGGGCGTATTTTTTCACAATGTGGGCAACAAGTCTTAAATTGTGCTCAATAAGCTTATTTTTAGCCTCCTCATCCCCATCTTTTTCGTAGCGACTTAAAAGCTCCGCTTCCTCCTTTTCTGACAGAGGCTTTGGAAAATTACCGTTCTGAATGTGTCCCAAAAGAAAAATTTTCTGAAGCAAAGCAAAAAGAAATGCTAACATAAATACCCCTTCTACATATCGTTTTTTAATGATATGCAAAAGGGGTTGTACGCTATTACATTATTTATTTTTATTCATCGAAGTAAGGCTTGCCCAATGGTTTTTCACCATCGGCACACCCATCACTCTACCAGATCGGCATTATAAGTAAAAGGCTCTGCAAGGGTAATTCCGCCAAGCTTTTCTGCCTTTTCACCTTCAATAAAGAATTGAACAAAGGATATATCCGGCAAGCCGGTAAGTGTATTAACAATAGAATAAATACAAAGTTTAGCCGTATCTGCCGGCAGAGCCAAAAATTCCTTGGACAATGTGAGATAGCAAATTCCGTCCTTTGACTCAACCCTCTGCACCTTGATATCGGTAACAAGAAGCTTTGCCCCCTTCTTCTCAGGGCCTTTCAAAAGCTCTGTTACGGCGGTTTTTTCAACAGTTTCGTTATCCTTTACCTCAACCACTCTTCTTTCACTTACAAGGCTCTTTTTCTCCTCATCAGCAAAATAAAGTGAAAGCATTGTAGTCTGGTTTCTGCCTATCTCATCCGCCAGCACAACCTTATTCATGGATACAGAGCCCACCTCTTCGTCCTTGGCTCCGTATTTTATACCCACTCCGTTAACCAATATCTTAACCTCGTTTATTCCTTCAATGGCACAAAGAGTGTTAACCACCGAATATACGGCAAGCATTCTTTTTGCTCCGCTTTCAGTGCGCTCAAATTCCTGAGAAAAATTCACGGTCGCCGCATTTCCGTCAATTTTCACGCCTATCAAAGCGGTTCTTTCGGGAATTACACGCTCATGCTCCGGCTTGGAGGGTCCTTCAAGGAGTTTTTCAATCACTTGTCGTGCCTTGTTTTCCAGAGCTCCGTAATCTTCAATTTCCACATACTCTTCCGCAAAGCTTTTTCCGTCTGCAGAAGAAAAATAAACCGTATATCTGTCATCTTTGCCGGTGCAACCTGCAAGGGAAGCAACAAAAATAAGGCAAAGCAAAAAAGCAATCAATCTTTTCATATCTTAAGCCAGGGGAAGGTATATTCTGAATACACTTCCTGCTCCTTCCTCGCTTTCTACATCTATATGACCACCATGCATTTCCACAGCAGAAAGTGCAATGGAAAGTCCAAGGCCTGTTCCGCCTGTTTCTCTGGACCTTGCCTTGTCAACCCTGTAAAATCTGTCAAAAATCTTACTTATCTCATCCTTCGATATACCGATACCCGTATCAGTTACCGTAATTATGGCATTATGGATATCTTTTTCAAGGAACACCTCAACCTTCCCTCCGTAGGGAGTATATTTAATGGCGTTGTCGGTAATGTTATATACCGCTTCCCATATTTTATTTTCTTCCATAAGCATAAATACATCGTTGTTTCCGTTAAAGTTAAGGTTTACGCCTCGCTGAATAGCTATTTTTGTAAGAGCCGAAATAACCCCTCTTACAACATCCTTAAGATTTCCCGTGACAAACTTCATACTGTTATTGTATCTTGCAGAATCCATTCTCGTAAGATCAAGAAGATCATTTATGATAGCGGTAAGCCTGTCTACCTCTTCATTCATATCGGAGAGAAATTCTCTCACCATTTCCTCAGGAGCCTCCGAGCCTGCCGCCAGAACAGAATCACAAATAAGCTTTATGGAGCTTAAAGGTGTCTTAAGCTCATGAGATGCGTTGGATACAAAAGCCGTTCGCTTTTCTTCCTGGGACTCAAGTTCTGCAATAAGCTCATTAAAGCACTTTACAAGCTCTCCAACTTCTCCGTTTGCGGCAATGTCAATCTTCATCTTTCTTCCGCTGTTCTGTGCCTTGATCTTTTTAATAAGCTTCTCTATGGGCGATGTGAAAATACCGGCAAAAACAACGCTTATTAAAATCGCAATTACAGAAAGAAGTAAAGTCAGCCAGTTCACACTGTATTCTGTTGTTTCAAGCATTACGCCAATTTCATCTGCGGAAGTTTCTATGTACACAACACCGTTGATATGACCGCTGTTTTTTATGGGAACAGAAGCCGCTGTCGTTATTCCGTCATCATTTTCAACCTTGTTGTAGGTACTTTCTCCGTAAAGTGCAGAAAGAATCATGGGACTTAAACGCACCTTACCCTCGGAATTGGTGTAAACATTTGTAGCATTATCGTAAATTACCATTGCATCGGAATTTGTAACTATAATCCTGTTGTCGCTTCCAATGGCAAGGAGGGCAATATCCTCTTCCAGAGCCTTTCCTATTCCGCTTTCCGGAACATCTGCAATATCCGTTGCAATTATGTTGATTTTAGTCATCAGGTTAACCTTGTTGTCATTATAAAGTGCCGATGACATTTCAGAAAGCACATATCCTCTTATTACTGCAACAGACAACAAAATAACCGCAAGGTAAGTAAGTATAAGGCGAAACTTCAGGCTTCCCGTAACAGAAACAGCTCCATCGGAAAGTTTTTTCATCAAGGCAGACTTATCTCCCGCCATTTCTTTAGTCCTCTTTAAAATAATAACCTACTCCCCACTTTGTAATTATATATACAGGATTTGCCGGATCAGGCTCTATCTTTTCTCTCAAACGTCTTATATGAACGTCAAGGGTTCTTATATCCGCAGGAGAATCATATCCCCAGATAATATCAAGAAGTGCTTCTCTTGTATAAACCTTTCCGGGATTTGTTATAAAAAGGTCAATAATTTCAAATTCCTTTGAAGTAAGCTCCACGGTTTTTCCGTTAACCGTTGCACGTCTCAAATTATAGTCCACCTTAAGACCGCCACGCACAACGCTTGAGCTTGACTTCTTAACCTGATTCTGACCGCTTCTTCTTGTTATAGCCTTTACCCTGAGTTTAAGCTCCAATATATTAAAGGGCTTTGTAAGATAGTCATCCGCTCCATATTCAAGACCCATTATTCTGTCCATATCATCAGTTTTCGCCGTAAGCATAATTATGGGCACATTGGAAAAATCCCTTATTATACGGCACACTTCAAGACCGTCAATTTTAGGAAGCATAAGGTCAAGTATAATTATGTCTATAGACTTATCTCTGGCGAGTTTAACAGCCTCTTCTCCGTCATAGGCCGTTTCCACATCATATCCGTCCTGCTCAAAGTTAAACTTCATTCCTTTTACCAGGAGTTTTTCGTCGTCAACTATAAGTATTTTCATTAAAACATCAGTTCCTTCCGTTTGCCTTTGGCAAACACAATATATTAATTATATAATATCACAAAACCCTTATAACTTCAATAGATTTTTAGAAAAAAATATAAAAGAAAAGCGGTGCTGTGCACCGCTTTTCTCAGTCGCTCAAAACGTAAATATTACAGTTTCTTCTTCCGAACTGCATACACTCATCATATTCGTCGTAGAAAAGGTCCACACGATTACCCTTGATGAGTCCTCCGGTATCACCGGCAAGGCATACACCATAGCTCCATGAGCCGTCTGTAGCTTCAATATAAAGTCTTGTTCCGAGGGGAATAACCTTAGGATCAACCGCTACAACGCCTACTTTAGACTGAATACCGCTGGCAGTTTTGCCCTTATCGCAGTATGCAGTAGCCTTTGCCTTTATAACCTTACTGTAAGCATATCCGTCAACAGTTCCCACGGGGGGAGCCGCATTCTGATCGTTTCTTCTTACATTCCAAACTCCGCATTCAACAACCTTGTTGACAGCAGGAGTCACAACAGATTCCTCAGATTCATAACCAACAGCCACACCGTCATGGTATGTTATAACATTATGAATGAGCATTTCGCCATTGGAACCTTCTGTAACAACAACTTCTTCTCCGGGCTTGAGGCTCTTATTGATTCTGTATTCAACATCATAAGGAAGAGGTATATTCTGTGATTCTTCTTCCATGGAAACTCTGGTAATCTTAATTTCTACGCCTTCATAAACTTCACTTGTCATGGGAGGCATTACAATGTCATTTTCTTCAACAGTAAGACCGGATAAAGCCACAGCCTCGGCAACAGTGCCTTCCGCAATCATAACGGGATATGTTCCGCAATCAGCATACACGTTTACTCCGTATGCATCCTTTACAACATAGGTTCCGCCGTCAACCACAGCACCGGATTTTCCGGTTTCCATAAGAACAATTGCACCTGTTTCACCGGCAATAAAAGGATGCTCCTTTGCAAGCTCCCTTGTTGTTGTAGCTGTAGTTTCTACCGTAAACTGTGTTTCCCCTGCAAAAACATCAACCTTTTTCTTGGTGTAAATATCAACAGTAGTGTTGTTTAATACATTTGTTCCTTCTGCGGGAGATGTTACATCTCCTTCGGAAAGAACGAAACCACCTTCTTCAAGAATAGTTCCTACATTTGCAGTTTCTGCATAAAAAGTTTTTGCGATTATTCCGTCTACAGCAACATTTACCTGTATACTTCCTCTGTAAGCCAAACCATTGACAGAAGTTGCAGCCATCATTAATGTCATAACCAAAATTGCCATTCTGCCGCTAACGGCTTTAAGTGCCGTTTTCATTTTATTTAACATAAAAATCAATCCTTTCAAAGACACAATCCGGATAAATCAAGTATTCGATAATATTAAATTTGTGTCCTACGAAAACAATTTTATTTACATTTCCCGTAAATTATAACTAAATTGTTACAAAAAGTCAAGCTTTTTTATTTAAAAATGGTTGTTTTTATTTTACATTCGCACTTTTTATACTATATATAGTATATTACCCTCTAAAAATAATTACAATTTCTTAATAATTTCATTTAATTTCAGCCTGTTTTTAATCTGTTTTTTTAGGTGGTTTTTATGGTTTATATATGTATTTTCACTCTCTTTCCCTTTTATCCCCAAAGTTTACAAATGGCTTTTTACCGCCAATTTGCAAAAACTTCCCCGTCCATATCATCAAAAATCATCCAAAAAAACAATCTAATTTTTCTCTCTGTATTTTTAGATAATTTTTTACTTTTTAAGAGGACATATTTTACATTTATTACAATAATATATAATATATCCATTTCATGAAACGCCATACAGAAAGGAGGATTCATCATGAAAAAACTTTATATCGGAACCCTTGCCACAGCCATATCTTCCCTCCTGTTGTCGGCACAAATTTCCGTTATGCCGCTTTCTGCCGATATGACAGATTCACTGTTGGCTTTGTATCTGCCCCATGTTTCAGGCGGAGTAAGCATAACAAATCCAAAGGCGAAAGATTTGGCAAAGTTATGTATAAAAACCACTCTCCCCGTTTTGCCCTCAGAGGATAACCGGGAAGTAAATAAGCCTTCTTTATCGGTATTAAAGGAAAATCCCTCCGTTTTAAGCCTGCCGGATGATCTCCAAAAGATTCCCGATTACATCGAAGAAACCCAAATCACAAAAGGCGGGACGAGCCTTTTCGGAATAGAAATAAATAACGAAACCGACTATAAATTACAAGACGCCTTAAAAGAAGTGTCGTTAAAGGATTCTCCCACCATTTTGATAATCCACACCCATACATCGGAGTCCTATCGTCCTTCAAGCCTTTTTTCCTATTCGGAAACAGATAACTCAAGAACCGAGGATACTAATTTCAATGTAGCAAGAGTAGGGGCAGAACTTGCCTCCTGCCTCACAGGCTACGGCATAAATGTAATCCATGATTCAAGCATTAACGACTACCCATCATATAATGGCTCATATAAAAAAGCCCTCGGACTTATCCAAGAGCATTTAAGTAAAAATCCTTCTATTGATATGGTAATTGACTTGCACAGAGATGCCATGGAACGTGCCGACGGAACAGTTGTAAGCACTGTTTCATCCGTAAACGGTGAAAAAGCCGCCCAGGTCATGCTTGTGGTAGGCACAGACCAAGGCGGACTGACTCATCAGAACTGGAGAGATAATTTTTCCTTTGCCTTATCTCTTCAAAAAGCTATTAACGAAAGCTTCCCAAACCTTGCACGACCTGTAAACGTGAGAAAAGAACGCTTCAACGGTCATGTTTCAAAAAAAGAGCTTATCATAGAAGTGGGCACAACGGGAAATACTCTGGAGGAGGCACTGGTAAGTGCCAGAGCCCTGGCATTTGCCATAAACGAGCTTTATAAAGGATAGCAAATTATAAATACAACAGACCCTAAAAAGCTGACTCTGTTATCCGACATGTTATATTCTTCAATTTTAGGAAAAGTAGATTCCTCTTTAATGGTAACCTTGTCCCCATCAAAGAAAACTCTTCTTATCTTGGTTGCTCCCCCGTCAACACTTACCGCCGCAAGTCCGCCGGACTCCGGCATAAGGGAAGGATTTATCAAAATTTTATCTCCTGCACCTATTTTTGCATAAATCATAGAGTTATCTTTTGCAATTACAAAATAGCAAAGCTCCATATCCTGCCTGGAATAGTTCCCTGTAATATGGCCTATTGCTTCAAAACCTCTTATATCTTCCTTGCTGGTAACTTTCCCGGGGAAATCCGAAAGTATGGGGATTTTCGTAATCGGCTCGGAAAGAACCTTTGCATCGCTTTTTCCCGTGATATAGTCCACGGATACAGAAAGTGCAGCGGCAATCCTTTTAAGCGATTCCGAATCGGGAAGGCTGTAGTCCGTTATGTAACGCTCCAGAGACATCTTGCCGATAGCAGCCTTTTCGCAAAGTTCTTCCTTTGACATGCCTCTTGCAATCATCATATAAAATATTTTTTCACCCGGTGTAGACATAGCTTTATCTCTCCTTACTATTAATAAAAGCAATCACTTTCCCATCTCAAAACATTCGTGTCAATATATTCTGATAGTCCTTCTCTCCGCGAATTATATGGTCATTATACGAAGCTTGCCATATATTTTCACCATATTCAGACATAATCAACTGCGGCGCATCGTAAACGCTGCACCCTACAATCTTACCCAACTTATGTGCCTTCGCTTTCACACACACTGTAAGAAAGTACAATCCCTGAGTTGAATAGTCATACTCTTTCAGCCGTGTTGGTTTTCTATACGGAAGCTTCATATTCAATCCTCAAAATACAATAACTTATATGGAGGAATTTCAAGAGCCTTTGCAATTTTGAATAAAGTATCAAGGGAAATAGCTTTATAGATGTTAGGTGCTTCGATTTGCCCTATGAATGATACTCCACAATCTAAAATTTCCGCAAGCTGTTCCTGCGTCAAAGATTTCAGCTTTCTGTAATAAGAGATTTTAAGCCCGATTTTTATATAATTATCCTTAAATTCTATATTCATTTATATCACCCGATATAATTTTATTATATCGATTATCAAATATAAATATCACCAACTTCATATAATTATTACCATATAGATAACAATAGATGTTTCTCTGTAAACAATATATCTCAAGTTATGAGGGCAATATAAAAATCCCTCTATGATATTTTAATTATACATAGAGGGCTCTCTTTCATTTTCTTTTTTAATCATCATATAAAATATTTTTCGCCCGGTGTTGACACAGCTTCATCTCTCCTGTATTATATCAGTATAATCTGCCTTATTATAATAGAAAATTTTTAAGGATTTGTCAAGAAAGGAAGCTTTGCATGAAACTCAGAATAAGAGACTTAAGAGAAGATCACGATTTAAGCCAGAAGAAGGTTGCTGAAATCCTTCACATTCATCAGACCACATATTCCGACTATGAGCTCGGAAAGCTTAACATTCCTCTCCCCGTCCTTTCTGCCTTGGCAGACCTTTATGAGACAAGCATAGACTATATAGTCGGCAGGACAGATCGCAACACACCCTATCCCAAATCGAAATAATAAAGCGGCGGTACTCTCCGAGAGTACCGCCCTTTTCTTATTTAGTTATTACGTTTATAATTCCGTCTTCAAAAGTAACTTTTGCACCTGTTCCGAAAAGAAGATTGAAAATATCTTCTCCCACGAAAGTCAAATCGTTTACAATTACGGGAACAACGCTTGCCGCTCTTGTCATTTTAAGAGGCTCACCGATTTTTACTGTATGTGCAGCCTCACCCTTTGTAAGAAGAACGCCTCGCTCTTCACCGTTCCAGGAAACCTCATAACCAAGACCTTCTGCCACAGCTCTTAAGGGAAGCTTTGCCTCTCCTTCTCCGAAATTAAAGGAAATTTCAAATTCTTCTCCGTCAACCATAATTGCAGAAACATCTGTCTTAACAGGTTCTAAATTAAGTACCGCAATTTTTTCTGCAGGAACATGGGCAGGTAAGCTCATACCAACAGCTGTTGCAAATACAACGATTTCAGATCCTTCGGTAATGTCGCCTGCTTTAAGCATCATTCTGATTCTGTGAGCAATAACGGGAGTTTCATCGGTGTAAACGATACGATTCATTCCGTCATTTGACATGATTACTCCGTCATTATTTTCTCCAACCACTGCATAGATGGGTGCAGACATGGAGTTTTCTGTGTTTACGAAAATGTAGTGAGCAGCCATCTGGGGAGGAAGGCTCATTGTTGCCGCAGTTCCTGCGATAACAGTTACCATATCTCCAACCTTTAACTCTGCGGGATTTAAGTTATAGTCGCATACATAGGTTTCTTCCGCCATGTTAAACTGTTCGTTTCCGTCGTTAATCTGAATATAGCCTTCTCCGATTTCGGAAATAATACCGCTTACTGACATTTTTTCGGGCATAGCTTCAATTTCTGCCGCAGGCTCATTTGCCTCAGCAAGTGTAAGAACTGCAATTTTTTCTGCAGGAACGTGAGCAGGCTCACTCATACCCACAGTTGTTGCAAATGCAAGGATTTCAGATCCAACCGTAATATCAGCACCTCTTAATATCATTCTGATTCTGTGAGCGATAACAGGTGTTTCATCGGTATATACGATGCTATAAGCTCCGTCCTTTGACATAATTTCGCCTTCGGTATTTGTGTCAACCACCGCATAGATGGGTGCAGACATGGAATTTTCGGTATTCACGAAAATGTTGTATGCCGCAACCTGGGGAGGAAGGCTTCTTGTCATCATTGTTGATGCAAGAACGCTTACCATATCGCCCTTTTTAACTTCAACCGGGTTTAAGTTATAGTCAGAAATGTAGGTTTCAGGAGCAAGATTTATTCTGAGTGCACCGTCATTTAAGAGTATGTATTCTTCATTAACTTCAGAAACTATTCCGTGGTGCATTTCCTTTAAGGGCATTTCCGCAACTTCTTCATCTTCTTCAATGGGCATCTGAGCATAGGGGTCTTCCACATCCTCTATAAGCATTGTGTCATAGTTAGCTCCAACTTCTTCAGTTGCTGCCACTTCATTTGCGCTTACGGAAAATATTGATAAAACCATAAGCATAGCCATTACGGCACTAAGTAATTTTTTCATGTATGTATTCTCCTTTATATGATTTTGGGCTTTTGCCCTTTCTGATAATAATACAATCCTGAAATCAAAAAGGTTGCAAAAAGTTAAAAAATTTTTTTACTTCCTTTATATATAATAGCACTTGAAAGGATATTTTTCAACCCTATGCATAATTTTTCCCCTTTCCCCCTTGACAGACAGGCTGTTTGTGACTATAATATACAAATATACAGGTTTATTTGCATATTTATGCAGAAAGGAAGAATAATAATGAATAATATTAACTTAAAAGGAAAAAGCTTCTTAAAGCTTCTTGATTTTTCAAAGGAAGAAATTTCTTACCTTATAGATTTGGCGGCAGACTTTAAGGCAAAAAAGAAGGCAGGCATCCCTCACAAAATTTGCGAAGGCAAGAATATCGCCCTTGTTTTTGAGAAAACCAGTACAAGAACCCGCTGTGCATTTGAGGTTGCCGCAAGTGATCTCGGCATGGCTTCAACCTATCTGGATCCCAAGAGCTCACAGATTGGCAAAAAAGAAAGTTTAGCAGATACCGCAAGGGTACTCGGCAGAATGTTTGACGGAATAGAATACCGTGGCTTTGGTCAGGAAATCGTTGAGGACCTTTCCAAGTATGCAGGTGTTCCCGTATGGAACGGCCTTACAAACGAATTTCATCCCACACAGATTCTGGCAGACTTTTTAACAATTAAGGAGCATTTCGGTTCTCTGTCAGACAAAAAGCTGGTTTATATGGGTGATGCAAGATACAACATGGGTAACTCCTTAATGGTTGGTTGTGCAATAATGGGTATGCATTTTGTTGCCTGCACAAACAAAAAATACTTCCCCGATTCATCATTAATTGAAACCTGTAAGAAAATAGCTGAAAAATCCGGTGCAGTTCTGGAATTCATTGAGGATCCCATCCTTGCAACAAAAAATGCAGATGTAATATATACCGATGTCTGGGTTTCCATGGGTGAACCTGCCGAGGTTTGGAAAGAAAGAATAGAAGACCTTTCTCCCTACAGTGTAACAAAAGAAATTATGGACAATGCCGGAAGTCAGTGTCGTTTCATGCATTGCCTCCCCGCTTTCCACGACTTAAACACCGAAATCGGCAAGGAAATTTACGAAAAGTTCGGACTCACCTCTATGGAAGTAACAGATGAGGTATTTGAAAGCGAAGCTTCCATCGTATTTGACGAAGCTGAAAACAGAATGCATACCATAAAGGCTGTTATGGCTGCAACATTATAAAATAGAAAATGACCGCGGTGCGGTCATTTTTTATTTACATATATTTTACACAAACTTGCTTGACTGTTCATCTTTTTTATATTAATATAATTATATAAGGAGGAGATAAAATGCAAAACACAAGCCCTCTCGAAACAGTACAGGAAGCACTTTTAACATTTTTCAGCAAAACTCCCTCTGCGGAAAAATTCCGTGAGTACATGAGGGGATATAACAAGCTCATGGCATATTATAAGTGTGCCATGATGGAAATGGAAACAAAGCTCAACGTTTTGAACGAGCAGTTTTCTCTCCAATATGACAGAAACCCAATAAATTCAATAAAAACCAGACTTAAAAGCCCGGAAAGTATAAGAAATAAACTAAACGGGAGAAATTTACCCCTTTCTCTTGCTTCCATTGAAGAAAACTTGCATGATGTGGCGGGATTAAGAGTTGTATGCACCTTCCCCGAAGATGTTTACACCATCAAAAAAGCTCTTTTGTCCCAAGATGATATTACACTTCTTGAAGAAAAGGACTATATCAAAAATCCCAAGCCCAACGGATACAGAAGCCTTCACCTTATAGTGTCGGTTCCCATTTTCCTGCTTCACGAAAAACGCTATATGAAAGTGGAAATTCAGCTGAGGACCATAGCCATGGACTCTTGGGCTTCATTGGAACATCAGCTCAAATATAAAAAGGATGTTATTTTCACGGAAGAAATGTCTCAAAATCTGCTTCTCTGCGCTCAGATGAGTGCCGAGCTTGATGCAAGAATGGACTTTTTAAGAAACTGTGTAGGTGAAAAAGAAGATATATAACAAAAAGGTTCCCTGCGGTAACGCCGCAGAGAACCTTTTTTTAGTTAATCGGTTCAAAATCCGATGCACCGTGTTTGCAAAGAGGGCATACGAAATCTTCGGGAAGCTCTTCCCCTTCGTAAACATAGCCGCAGATTTTACATACAAAGCCCTTTTTCTTATTTGTTTCGGGCTTGGGCTTTACGTTTTTATGATAGTAGGCATAGGTCATGGAAGGCTCCTCGGAAATAACGTGTGCCTCGGTTACAGAGCAGATGAAAAGCCCGTGAGAGCCCAAATCCTGATAAGATTCCACAGAGAGGGAAATAACGGCGTTTATGTGGTCTCTTAAGCACATAAGCCCGTTTTTAGTTCTCCATGCGAAAATATCAGAAAACTTATCAGAATCCCTTCCGCTTTTAAATCCGAAATTCTGAAAAAGAGAAAAGGGTGCACTTTCTGTAAGACAGCAAACATTCATTATGCCTTTTTCTTTTATTATATCGTGAGAATAATTTTTCTTATTTACGGAAACCGCAATCCTCAAAGGGTTATCCGCAATCTGAACAACTGTATTTACAATAAGTCCGTTGTCCCTGTTTCCGTCATTTGCGGTAACAACATAAAGACCGTATCCAATCTTAAACAGAGATGTTTTGTCGATAGGCTCTATCATATCCATACTCATTATCCTTTCGTGAGTTCATCTGTTATAACTCTGATATTTTCATATATAAATTCAGGCTTGGTTTCGCTTTCTTCTACATCCTTAAGAGTTCCCTCACCGCTTAAAACAAATACGGTGGAAATTCCCGCCGCAACACCGCAGGCAATGTCTGTGTAAAGTCTGTCTCCGAAAAGTGCTGTTTCCTCTTTGGAATATCCTGTTTTTTCCATTGCAAGATTTGCCATTGTAGGCTCAGGCTTACCTATAAACATAGGCTTTCTGCCCGTTGCTTTTTCAAGCATCCAGCTAACCGATCCGCAGTCGGGAACATAGCCATACCAGGTGGGGCAAACCCAGTCGGGATTTGTGGCAATATAGTCAACACCCCTGCCGAGTAATATACATGCATCTTCAAGCTTTTGGAAGGCAAGTTCCGTGTCAAATCCCATTAAAAGGCAGTCAATATCATCCTCTAATTTATCGGTTATGGGAAGATTTGCTGCTCGAAGCTGCTCCTTAAAGGAAGTTGTTCCGAAAGCGTAAATCTTTTTATAGGTTTTCTTTTTAAGATATAAAATCGTGGCATCTGTGGATGTCAAAAAGTCATCCTCCACAGCCTTTATGCCAAGGCTTCCAAGCTTCTCTATATATTTATCCACACTTTTGGAAGAATTATTCGTCAAAAAGATATATCTTCCGCCGATTTTTTTAACATAGTCAAGAAAATCAAGTGTTCCGTCGAAAAGATTGTTATCAAGATAAATTGTTCCGTCCATATCAAGAAGGAAAAGTTTTTTATTTTTAAGACTGCTCATAAAAATTACCTCTCGTCGTTTTTATATAATAATACCCCATAAACAGACTTTAGTCAATATCTTAAATGTAATTCCCAAAACTAAATAAATATTTTCAATACGGATAACCGGGCATACAAAAAACCCACAACCAACGGTTGTGGGTTTTCCATGCCCCATAGGGCAAAAATTATCTCTTTGAGAACTGGGGAGCACGACGAGCTGCTTTTAAGCCGTACTTCTTTCTTTCCTTCATTCTGGGGTCTCTTGTTAAGAAACCTGCAGCCTTTAAGGTTGCTCTGAAAGTATCTTCAACCTTAAGAAGAGCTCTTGCTACACCGTGACGGATTGCGCCTGCCTGACCGGAAACGCCACCACCTGTTACTGTGCAAAGAACGTCAAACTTAGAAAGTGTGCTTGTTGCATTTAAAGGCTGGCGAACGATAACCTTTAATGTTTCAAGTCCGAAATAATCGTCGATATCTCTACCGTTGATTACGATTTTACCTGTGCCGGGTACAAGTCTTACTCTGGCAACAGATTCTTTTCTTCTACCTGTTCCGTAGAACATTGTCTTATCTGCCATTATCGTTTACCTCCTTCTTACTTAATTTCGCCTGTCCATGCTTCGGGCTTCTGTGCCTCGTGAACATGGTTAGCATCTTTGTAAACTCTGAGTCTTGTGAGCTCCTGTGCGCCAAGAGTGTTGTGGGGAAGCATACCCTTAACTGCAAGGAACATTGCATGTTCGGGCTTTGTTTCCATCATGATCTTAGCCTGAGTCTCTTTAAGACCGCCTACCCAACCTGAGTGTCTTCTGTAATACTTCTGTTCCATCTTCTTACCGGAAAGAGTTGCATCCTTACAGTTGATGATGATAACATGATCGCCACAATCTACGTTAGGTGTGAATGTGGGCTTAATTTTGCCTCTGAGAATGCTTGCTGCAAGTGCTGCAGTACGGCCGAGGGGCTTACCTGCTGCATCAATGATGTACCATTTTCTCTCAACGGCAGAGCTTTTTTCAAGATATGTGCTCATAATAATACCTCCGTTCTTTTTTTCAACATTTGCTATTGTAATATATTTTTTCCAACTTGTCAACAACTTTTTTTGATTTTTTTATTTTGTATTTCGCTACCTCGTTTTTTCTTCGTTTTTCTCTTGTTTTCTCTTTTTTACTCATTTTCAATTTTCACTTGCAAAATGAGTTTTTTTGGTATATTATATAATAAAGCGAGTGATTTATTATGAAAAAAGACTATAAGGCGGTCATTTTCGACCTTGACGGAACATTAATTGATTCCATGGCAGTATGGGAAGATGTTGACAGAAGATGGCTTATCCTCCACGGCATCGAAGTAACAAAGGAAATCCTTGCCCGATTTAAGACCATGGATTTTACCGACGCGGTAATTTATGCACAGACCGATCTTGGCGTTAAGGAAGATAAGGACACTCTTTTCCGTCAATGGACAGAAATGGTTTATGAGGCTTATGCGAAAGAAATCCCCTTAAAGCCCTATGCCAAAGAAATTTTAGAAAAATATAAAAGCGAAGGAAAGAAAATCCTTCTCGCCACTTCCTGCAGGAAAGAGTGTTGCTATGCTTCCCTTTCCCATCTTGAGATTGATTCATATTTTGATTCCATCGTTTTTACTGAGGATGTGGGCTTAGGAAAGGCTTATCCCGACATTTACTTAAAATGTGCCGAAATTGCAAAAGAAAATCCCAAAGACTGCCTTGTTTTTGACGACATTTACGACGCTCTTAAAAGCAGTCATAAAGCAGGAATGGACTTTTGCGCCGTTTTTGATAAGGATACAAGCCGTCCCCTTGATTTAATGAAATCCGAATCGGATTATTTTATCGAAAGCTTTTCCGAGCTTTTATAATATATAAAGGAAGAAACTTATGACAGCAAAAACTTTTGCGGTGCACACTTTGGGGTGCAAAGTAAATTCATACGAATCCAATGCAATTTCCGCCCTTTTGGAGAAAAAAGGGCTTATTCGCGTTGATTTTGAAGAAAAAGCAGATATCTATATAATTAACACCTGTTCCGTTACCAATACCGGAGACAAAAAGTCCCGTCAGGTAATAAGACGGGCAAGGAGGCAGAATCCCGATTCCTTTATCGCAGTATTGGGATGCTTTGCCCAAAGCGATCCTGAAGGTGCAAAAGCACTGGGTGCCGATTTAATTACGGGAACCTCAGACAGAAAAGAATTTACTGAAATGATTTTTAATCTTGAAAGAGGTTTTCTTGTTCGTGACGTTTCCAAAATTTCCGATTTTGAATATCTTCCCGAATCCGATAAATCCGAGCGTACACGAGCTTATATAAAGATTCAGGACGGCTGTAACAACTTCTGTTCCTACTGCATTATCCCCTATACCAGAGGCAGAGTGAGAAGCAAGGCTCCCGACTCTGTTATATCGGAAGCAAAAGCCCTTTATTCGGCAGGCTTTAAGGAAATAGTTTTAACGGGAATTGAGGTTGCAAGCTACGGAAAGGACTTGGATTGCACAAATCTTTCAGACCTTCTCACAAAGCTTTCTGAAGAAGTCCCCTTTGAAAGAATCCGTTTAAGCTCCATTGATCCCCGTGCTTTCACCGATGATTTCATAGAAAAAACAGCACATCTGAAAGGTGTTTGTCATCATTTCCACATATCGGCACAGTCTTTATGTTCGGACACTTTAAGGCGAATGAACCGCCATTATACGGCAGAGGATTTTTTGGAAACCTTAGAAAAAATCCGTAAGGCAATGCCTGATGCCGCCATTACCACCGACATCATAACAGGCTTTCCCGGTGAAACGGAAGAGGAATTTAATGTAACGGTCCAAAACACAAAAAAGGCTCTCTTTTCAAAGCTTCATGTTTTCCCCTATTCCGAGCGAGAGGGCACCGTTGCCTCCAAAATGGAGCAGATTCCCGTCTCCATCCGTCAGGAACGTGCAAAGCTCCTGATTGCCGAAGGCAAAAAGCTCACAAGAGATTTTGCGGAAGGTTATATCGGAAAGTCCGTCAAGGTTCTCTTTGAAGAAGGGAAAGACGGAGTTTATGAGGGCTATACGGAAAACTATTTAAGAGTTGCCGTAAAAAGCGAAAAAGACCTGTCGGGAGAAATTTTCCCTGTCACTATCAAAAAAATATCGGGGGATACTTTATTGATTGGTGTTATTGACAATTTATAAATTAGGCGTTATAATAAGGATATATTAATTTTACGGAGGACAAGCTATGGATACAAGTTCTTTAAAAAGCACCGCTTTCGGCGGATATGATAAGAAAAGCGTTCACGATTTTTTGGAGGAGCTTTCCTTATCCAATTCCGTCAAGCTCTCGGAAATTGCCGAAGAAAAGGGCGCACTCATGGATAAAATAGCTCTTCTCGAAAAAACAATCGCTTCATTGGAAGAAAAGCTTGGTGCCTCCGAAATGGAAAAGGACCATGTGGCAAACGCTATTGTTTCTGCTGAGAAAGAAGCGGCAAAAATCCTTTCCGATGCACTGAAAGAAGCCGAAGAAGTTAAAAGTAGCGCCAAAGCAGCCGCAGAGCTTTTAAAAGAGGATACAAGAAAAGAGCTTAAGGATGAGTTTGACAAAATCAAGGATCTTCGCATTTCAACCCTCCAGGCAATGACACAATATAAGGATAAGCTTGACGCTATCAACAAAAGACTTGGCGGAGAAGAATAAAAACATAAGGGCTGTCGCTGACAGCCCTTATTTCCTACCTATAAACCTCACATATCGGCAAACTTCCATGCCTCCCGCACCGATTACGGTGTTAACAGAAGCCGTATTTTCACTTCGACATTCGTATAAAACCTTTATACCCTTTTCTTTCAAATGATTGCAAAGTGCCAAAAGGCAAGACTTTGCATAGCCTTTTTTTCTTTCAGAGGGAGCAGTTTCTATGTGGATGTTTGCAACATTATCTTTTATTACCGCACCTGCCAAAGATACCACCTTCCCGTCTTTTAATATCCCGTAGACGGGGCCCTTTTCAGTAAGATAGGACAGGTCAGAAAACAAAGCGTCCTCTTCCCTTCCCGTAAGCCTTACGGCATCGGTTTCTTTTCCGATTCCGCTTAAATCAAAGCATCTTATCACGCTTATGTGTTTATCAATTATAAATCCTTTTCCGGCAATATGTTCCCCGCAAAGGGCGTAAACCTTCAAAAGATTATCATCATTGAAATAATCATCAATCCTGCGAAGCTTCGGAAGCAGTTCCTTTTCTGCAGAAACGTAATATTTACCGTTTTCGCAAAGTATTACACAAGGCTCCAACCAACAGCCTTCATCCCATTTTCTTTCCTCAAAAGGAACCTTTTCCAGGTCAAGAAAGGAAAAACAATAATCTATCATAAAATCACCTTTTTTATAATAGCAGAAAATCCTCTTTTTGTAAAGGAGCATTGATATGAAAATAGCAATAATCGACTTAGGTTCAAATTCCGCAAGAATGACCATCTGGGGCATTTACGGCGGAAAAATTGAAATCATTACTAACAAAAGATTATATGTAAGGCTTTCAGAAGGTCTTTCGGAAAACAATTTAATAAAGGAAGAACCTTTTGAGAGAACACTTTCGGCATTATCCGAATTTTCCGATATTATAAAAAAGGAAAAATGCGATATTGTAAAGGCTGTTGCCACAGAAACACTCCGACGTGCCGATAACTCTGATGAAATACTGAAGAAAATATATGACGAAACCGGCATAAACATCGAAATTCTTACGGGGGACGATGAGGCAAGGTATGACTACCTCGCCGCAGAAGATTTAACAAAAGATTCTGTCGCTTTCTTAATGGATGTGGGCGGCGGAAGTATTGAAATCATACGTGCAGAAAAAGGGGCAGTATCAGGTCACATATCGCTCCCGCTTGGAGCTGTGGTATCAACCGACAAAGCAGGCACAGACATAAATGCCCTTGATAAGCTTTTTAGGGATGAATTTTCCCGCCTTTCCTTTGTAAACAAGGCTGACAGCTCCGTAATAGTAGGGCTTGGCGGCTCTGTCCGTTCGCTTTTCTCTTATGCAGGAAAGCTGTTTGACGGTGCAGAGTTAAAAAGAGACGAGTTTTTTGATTATTTCGAAAAAATTCTATCGGAAGACCGCGAAATTCTGAAAACCCTTCCCTCTTTTTCCGACCGATATGATATAATAAACGCAGGTCTTATGCCATACGTTGTTCTTTTCCGCTTAACAGGTGCCGAAAAAATTATCCTTTGCAACAGAGGTGTAAGGGAGGGAATTTTAATAGAATGTCTGAAAAAAAATTAAAAGAAGAAATAAAAAAAGAAGCAAATGCCCTCGGCATTGAGCAGATAGGCTTTTGCTCCCACGAAGGAAAAACCGCCGTTTGTTGCTTATTTCCCTATTACCATAATGACGGAAAAGATGCAAATATTTCCATGTACGCAAGGGGAATTGACTATCACATTTTAGCAAAAGCAAAGCTTTTTACGCTCATTTCCCATTTTACTGAGAATTTTGAAATAAGGGTTGATATCGGGCCCATTGATAACACGGAGGTTGCTTATAAAGCAGGGCTCGGAGTTATGGGGAAAAACCGCCTTTTAATAAACCCATCTCTCGGTTCCTACTTTTTCATAGGCTATGCCTTGACAGACCTTGATATTGAGCCCGATTCCCCTGTTACCGGCAGTTGCCTTTCCTGCAACCGATGCATTTTAGAATGCCCGGGCACTGCTTTATCTGCAGGTGGCTTTGAGCTTTCAAAATGTGCCAGTCACATTTCCCAGAAAAAGGGGGAGCTTTCCTTTGATGAAATCAAAGTCCTGAAAAAATCAAAGCTTATCTGGGGCTGTGACATCTGTCAGGAAGTTTGCCCCATGAATAAAATCCCCTTAAAATCCATGGCTGAATTTACCGAAAACAGAATCCCTGTCCTTAAAAAAGAAGATATCGAAAATTTATCAAACAGGGAGTTTTCAGAAAAATACTCTGACCGTGCCTTTACCTGGCGGGGAAAAGCAGTGCTTCTTAGAAATATGGAGCTATTAAAAAAATAACTGTCTTACGCTGTAAGACAGTTATTTTTTTATACATCCAGTCTTGATTTTATCGTTTTAATATAATCAGATGGCGAAATACCTTCCATTTTCTTAAAAAGCCTGCTGAAATAATGAAGCGAGGAAAAGCGAAGCATTGTGGCAATTTCGGAAAGGTTATAGTTCCCCTCTCTCATAAGTTTTTTAGCTTCCTTTACTTTAAGATTATTGATATAGCCAATTACCGTATCTCCCGTTGCTTTTCTGAACATACTGCAAAGGGTGGTTTTGTTTGTTCCGAATATAAAGCAAAGCTCGGAAAGTGTGATTTTTTCCCTGAAATTTGTTTTTAAGTATTCACATATCTCAGACAAACTGCGGTCCTCCGTTTCATTTTCCGAGGATATCTTTTCTGCTTCGGATGAGCGCACAAGTTCAATTAAAAATATTTCAAGCTTTAGCTTTATCATCTGATCTGCACCGAAGGGATAGTTTTTCTTCTTTTTCATATCCCGGAGATTGGGAATGTCATATGGACCTTCAAAAACCGTTCTTCCCTCTTTTATTATCTCCGTTAAAATTTTCTGCAAGGCAGAGTTTAATATAACGGCATTTCCGGAAAAATCATCAAGCCTTTTCGAATCACACTCGAATCCGATTATAATTACATTGGGAGCAGTGTTATTTATGCAGCGAAGAGAATGCATCTCCCCTGTTTTATGAATTATCATCATTCCTTCTTTTAGCATGCCGGTAAAATTTTCAGCTTCCACAGAAATTTCACCGGTATCCACATAAACAAGCTCTCTGAAGGCGTGACTGTCTTTATGCGTTTGATATTCTTTTGTGAATTCAAAATAATGGATGTTTGCTATTCGGCTTACAACAACAGCCATGTCAAACTTTTTAAGCTTAAACTCCATTTCATCGCCTCCTATTATTGATTTTATTCTTTTTGCCTCTTTTGTCAACAAAAAATTTATTCAATATTAATTTTATTTACTATTATGCAAAATGAATTTAATATAAACCAAATACAAATCATTAATTTATATTTATAATGAATTTATGATTATAAAGGAGGTTTTTATATGTCAAGAATTTGTATTCCGGATTACGAATATAGGGAGAGAATTGCAAGAGCTGCAAAAAAGGTGGCAGACAGTGGGCTTGATGTTATGGTCGTTTGCTCAACCGAATCAGACTACGCCAATGCAAGATACTTTTCCGGCTTCTGGCCTTTGTTTGAAAGGGCAGGTGTTGCAATTGCCGCAAATGGTGATGCCGCTCTCCTTGTAGGTCCGGAGTGTATCATCTTTGCAAAAGATGTTGCCAAAATGAATAAAATTTTCTGCTTAAAGGAATTCAGAGAGTCTGCCGACCCTTCATACCCGGAGCTTAAGGCAAGCACCTTCCGGGATGTTTTTGCCGCAATAGGTGTTAAGGGCGAAAACATAAAAATCGGTCTCGGAAGCTATGTTGAATGCACCCTTCCTATTTACGAAGGGCTCCGTGACAGCTTTCCCAAGGCAGAAATCGTAAAGTGCAATGAAATTATGGTTGATCTTCGCAAAATAAAGAGCGAAAATGAGCTTTTATGCATAAAGGAAGGTTTCCGCATAATTGATAAGGCAACAGACGAGGTTATAAGGAAATTAAAGCCCGGAGTAACAGAGCTTCAGATGGTTGGTATTGCACAGAAGGTAATTTATGAGGAAGGTGCAGAATACGAAGGACTTCCCATGTATGTATTCAGCGAAAAATCCACAAGTCACGCAATAAGTCGTTCAGGTTATCGTACCATAAATAAGGGAGATATCGTCCAACTTAACTTATCTGCAAAAATCGACGGCTACTCTCCCTCCATCGGTCTTCCCGTTGTAATGGGTAAACTTACCGGCGAACGTCGCAGAGTTGTTGAATTTTGCTTGGATGCCCACAACTGGACAGTTGACCGCCTTAAGGCAGGCGTTATAGCAAGTGACATTGCAAAGGACTTTTACAAGATGTATGTTGATAACGGCTTTAAGGACAACTTTGTTTACGGTCCCTGCCACGGCACCGGTATGATTGAGGTTGAAGCTCCCTGGATGGAAACGATTTCAGACTATCCGCTGGAGAAGAATATGACATTCCAGGTTGACACCTTTATTTCGGGCGACGGCTTCGGCGTACGTTGGGAAAAAGGCGTTGCAATTACGGAAACAGGCTGCACCTCTATGACAGATTACCTCAAAAAAGGCATAATCGAACTTGATTTTTAATGAGGTGAAACTATGTCTATAGGAAAAAAAGAATGGATTATCCCCGATTGTGAGCTTCCTCCCGAAGGAGAGGGTGAGCTTAAAGGTCACGAATCGGTAATTATAGTAAATGATTCAGATATTGATGCCGAAATATCCGTAAAGCTTTACTTTACCGATTGCGATGCATATGAGGACATCAAATGGACCGTTGAGAAAAACAGAGTTAAATGCTTCAGAATGAACAATTTAACCGATATGTGCGGTTTTTCCGTTCCTCTTGAAACCCAGTATGCAATGAAAATTTCAAGCAACACTCCCATAGTTGCGCAATACGGAAGACTTGACAACCGTCAGATTAATCTTGCCTATTATACTACCCTCGGCTATGCCGAATAAGGAGGATATTATGGAACTTAATTTCAGTTTTCCAAAGGAACTTGCCCGTGTAAAAGAAGAAAAAATCCCCGTGGTTTTATGCGGAGGAACAGTGGAATATCACGGTGCACACTGTTCTTTCGGATGCGACTCTTTAATTGCCGAAGGGCTTATTAAAAAGCTTTCCGAAAAAAAGGAAATTATGATTTATCCCACGGTTTATTACAGCCCTTCAAGCTATGCTGTAGCGGACGAGACAAGCGGCACGGTTCACATTGAAGAGGACATTTTTGAATCCTACCTTTTCGGAATATTCAAAAATATGCTTTATGCAGGGCTTCGCAACATATACGTTGTAATCCACCATCAGTTTGAATCGGAAAGCCTGATGCCTATGACACTTTCTTATATGAAGGCGGCAAAGCGTGCCACAATGCGCTATCTGGAGGAAACACTTGGCAAAGGCTGGTGGGGCAGCGAAAGTTTTTCGGACTACTATGACAATTTGGGCGGTGGCGATGACCCATTTTCCTGGATAAAAGTTATCCCTACGATGAACACAGAAGTTCAGAAAGCAACAGGCTATGATCACGCCGGAAAATATGAGTGCTCAATTTTAATGGCATTATACCCCGAAGCCGTAAAAAAAGAACGCCTCGGCGACGTCAATCACTGGTTTGCCGAAAGTGCTAAGGATGCATCCGCTGAATTAGGTCAGAAAATGGTTGAAAAATCCCTTGCTTATCTGGATGAAAAAATAAAATAATAATTAATACTAAAAAACCGGCAGGCGTTTGCCTGCCGGTTTTCATTATTATTTATTTCCGAGATAATCTCCGAACACAACCTCCAAAAGCTCATCACGGTCGATTTTGCTCATAACAGTTCTTGCACCGTTATGACTTGTGATATAGCTGGGGTCTCCTGACATAATGTAACCCACAATCTGTCCGATGGGGTCATATCCCTTTTCTCTTAATGCCGCACAAACAAGACTTAAAGCGGCTCTTATCTCGTCCCCTCTGTCACGGGGAAGCTGAAACATGGTTGTATTATCTATATTCATAGGAAACACCTTCCTTTCATTAACAATATAATACTACCAACTTCCGAAAAATTCAATAGCTGAAACCTTTTTTTAACAAACTCTTAACATTTCACTGCTTCGGCTTTTTCATTTTCTTCCTTTTCAAGAACAGTATATGCAACCTTACCTACCAATGTTTTGGGAAGACTGTCACGGAATTCATATTCTCTGGGAAGAGCATATTTTGCAATATTCCTCTCGCAAAGCTCACGAATGGAATCCTTAACTGCATCTGTAGCTTCATAACCGGGTTTAAGCACGATGAATGCTTTGATTCTATGCATACGATACTCGTCCTTAACGCCAATTACGGTGGAAAGCATTACCGCCTCGTGAGAATCAATAACTCCTTCAATCTGCGAAGGATATACGTTGTAGCCGCTGGTGATAATCATTCTTTTAAGTCTCTGCTTAAAGTAAATAAATCCGTCTTCATCCATGTAACCAAGGTCTCCGGTATGGAGCCAGGTTCTTCCGTCATCGTGAATCTGCAAGGTTTTTGCAGTTTCTACGGGTTCGTTAAGATATCCTCTCATCAAAGTAGGACCGGAAATACAAATTTCACCCATTTCTCCTGTTTCGGCTTCATCAAAGGTATCCGGAACCACTATCTTATAATATACATCGGGGAACGGCACGCCGATGGAGCCTTCCCTGTAATAGTTCTGAGGAGTAAGGCAGCTTGCGGTTACACATTCTGTAAGACCATAGCCTTCACGAACCTGTATTGACCCGCCATGAGCCTTTAAGAAATTGTCAATTTTCTTTTTAAGAGGAACGGAAAGTGAATCTCCGCCTGAGAAAACACCCTTAAGACAGGAAAGGTCTGCATCCTGCATACCTTCGGAACGCATCATAGCTTCAAAAAGTGTAGGAACTCCCGCCATATAGTTGGGACGGTATTTCTTGATATGTCCCGCAAATTCCTTTACATCCACCTTGGGAATAAGAGCACAGGTACCACCTGAACAAAGCATTGTGTGAATACATACACCAAGACCAAATCCGTGGAATACAGGCATTGCGGAAAGCATAATGTCACCGGGTTCAAAGCAACCTGCCGCAGCAGCCGTCTGAAGTGCAAGAGCGTTGAAGTTTGCATTTGTAAGCAAAATGCCCTTGCTTGTACCTGTTGTTCCGCCACTGTATAAAATGGCTGCCACATCTTCCGACTCCGGAAGTGAAGGCATTTCGCCTGTATAATTTTTACCGCCCGAAACAAAGTCCTTATATGTTATAACATCAGCCGATGTATCAACTTTTCTTTCGTGACCGATGAACTTATAGGCAAAACTCTTTATCAGGGGAAGTGCTTCGCCGATTTTCGTAACGATAACTTTTCTTAACTTCGTCTTTCCTTTAAGTGCTTCAAACTTTGCATAAAAGCTTGTAAGTGTAATCGCCATAACGCTTTCGGATACATTGAGATAGAAAAGAATCTCGTTTTCGGCAGACAGGGGATGAACCATGTTTGCCACCGCACCGATTTTATTAATGGCATAAAGAATTGTTATTGCCTGGGGAGTATTGGGAAGGCAAATTGTAACCTTGTCCCCGGGCTTTACACCTTCTGCCAAAAGAGCTTTTGCCAAAAGATCTATGTCCTTTACAAAATCTTTATAGTTTTTGGAATTTCCCATAAAGTCATAGGCCTTGTTTTCGGGAAACTTTTCCGATGCCTCTAAGACCATTTCATACATACACTTTTCGGGATATGTAAGATGATGAGGAGTATTTCCGTAAAATTTATACCATGCTTCAGAATTCAAAGTCTATCACCTCCGAAAGGGGTTTATCAAGTAATTCGGGATTTTTGAAAAGGTATTTTATAAGCTTTAAGGATCTTGCAAAATAAAATCCGTCTGCTATGCGCTCGTCCAATGTGACACCGATGGATACAACATCCCTGGGCTCAAATTCGCCCTTTTCATTTTCAAGGAGTTCCTTATGGATAACGCCTATTGTAATCATAATACTGTTGGTTCCGAAATTATTAAGGTGGTGATATACCGCATCACACTTTATACTTCCAAGGTTTGAAAGCATTACACTGCAATAGTTGGGATCCACATCAGAAAAGCTTCTGGGCATAAGGCCATGGCTGTCCGCAAAATTCATAAAGCCCATAAAAAGGTGCATAACCCATTTGGGAAGCTTTTTAACAATATTCAATATATCATCGGGATTTTTTGTTTTCTTTCCGCTTCTTGTCTTATTTACCCATGTGCTTATGGTATCTGTCACATCGGTAAGAGCATGATCGTCTTTGGGACGATAAATCATCAAAGTTTCCTCTGCATGGTCTGAAAACTGCTTTTTAACAGTAAATCCCATGGTTATTTCACGTCTGTCATAAAAACGTTTGCCCGAAATATATCGGTTAAGTAAGGGGCGCATTTTAACAGTTCTTGCAACTGCCGCCACAATGCAATGGAAAAGAGTAACCTTTCTCTCTCCGCTTTCGTTTTTCTTCTGTATATACTTAAGAAGTTCTGTTACATCCAAAGTATCATTCATATAAACTTCGGCTTCGGTTCTTTTCGGCATAAGATATGCCATATAGAAATGAAGTCCGTCTATATCCCTCACACGGACAGCATCTCTTCTGTCTCCCCATTTTCTCATTTTAACCCTCCTAAGGAAAATTCCTTTTTATTATAACTGTTTTTTTACTTTTTGTCAAATAAAACCGAATTATTGACATGGAATAAATTTTTAATTATAATATAGCTATTCACGGTAAATTGAAAGGATGTTTTTTATGGAAAGAAAATTCCCGAAGGTTACAATTTCCAAAAAAGGAGAACTTGCCTTAAAAGGCGGTCACCCCTGGGTTTACGAGGGTGAGGTTAAAAACCATTCAGGCACATTTGTAAACGGAGAATTGGTTGATGTTTTCTCCGAAAAGGACAGGTATCTGGGCACAGGCTTTTACAACGACAATTCAAAAATAAGAGTAAGAATAATCTCCCGTAATGCCAACGATAAATTTGATGAGGAATTTTACCGCCGAAGAATAAAGTGGGCATTAGATTACAGAAAAACCGTTATGGGGGATGATTTTTCCTGCTGTCGTCTCATTTTCGGGGAAGCGGATATGTTCCCCGGGCTTACCGTTGACAGATTTTCCGATATATTGTCCGTTCAGGTTTTGTCCCTCGGCATAGAACGCATAAAGGATATGATTTTCTCCCTCATTTTAGAAACACTTACTGAAATGGGCGAAAAAATAAGCGCCATCTACGAGCGTAACGATGTTGCCATAAGGGAAAAGGAAGGGCTTACTCAGTACAAGGGCTTTTATGAAAAAGAAGGACTTAATAAAGACCTTGACGGTCATGTTAAGATCGAAGAAAACGGCATTATTTATGATGTGGATTATATAAACGGACAGAAAACCGGTTTCTTTTTAGACCAGAAATACAACCGCCTTGCAATCAGAAAAATTGCAAAGGGCAGAAAGGTTTTAGACTGCTTTACCCATACAGGCTCCTTTGCATTAAATGCTGCAATGGGAGGTGCTTCATATGTTAATGCCGTAGATATTTCAGAAGATGCCTTAACTACCGCAAAGAAAAATGCAGAACTTAACAATCTTAAATTAGACTTTACCAAGGCGGATGTTTTCGACCTATTAACAGAAATGGATGCATCAAAAAAATGTGACTACGATTTCATTATCCTTGACCCGCCTGCCTTTACAAAAAGCAGTGCCACGGTAAAAAATGCATATAACGGCTATAAGGAGATAAACAAAAAAGCCATGAAGCTTCTTCCCAGAGGAGGATATTTTGCAACCTGCTCCTGCTCCCACTTTATGAAAAATGAGCTTTTCGTCTCAATGCTTAAAGAGGCTGCTTCGGAAGCTTCCGTTTCCCTTCGCCAGATAGAGTGCCGTCAGCAGAGTGCTGACCATCCCATTTTATGGAACGTTCCGGAAACAGATTATTTGAAGTTTTATATTTTCCAGGTAGTATAAAAAATCGGGGCTTATGAAGCGAACCAAATCGTTTCATAAGCCCTCGTTTTTATTTAATTAAATTGTCCAAAAGTCGGCACAAAGCTTTTTTATAGCTTTCGTCTTCCTCAGGGGTTCTCTTTTTGGGACCTTTTATTCTTCCGCCGCTTCTCAGTGTCTTCTTTGCTTCATAGCGACTTGCAAGAAGCATGTCGATATTTTCGTTTGTATATAAAAGTCCGTCCTGCCTTATCACGAAAGACCCTCGTGCAAGGCACATAGAAGCAAGTCCATAGTCCTGAGTAACCGTTACATCGCCCTTTTCAGCACAGTTTGCAATAACAAAATCCGCACTGTCCGCACCCTTATCTACGGTTATGCACTGGGCATCGGTGCGATTAATTAGGTGGGATGTGTCAGAAAAAATTTTAACTAAAATCCCTCTTTTAACCGCTTCTTTCACCGTTATATCGGTTACGGGACAACCGTCTGCATCAATTAAAATTTTCACAAGCCACCTCAAAAGAAGAATTCATAAAGTGTATCAAGGTCATCCATATATTTATCTTCCATAAAGAAGTTAATTATCAAATCTTTTGCCGTTCTTCTTTGTTTTTCAAGAAGTGCTCTGAACTGCTTTTGAGTATTCAACGCTTCCGTTTTATAGTCATAGGTCGAATCTGCAAGATATTTTTCCATATTTCTCGCTATTGCTTCGAAAAAGTCCCTTATACCCTGATCTTCCGTTCTGAACATAAGGTCTTCTCTTATCCCCTTTATAATTCTTTCAAGTCTTCCTTCAAGCTCTGCCCTTGCAACAGTAGCAATATCAAAGGGCTCTATTTCCGGAAGCTCAGAAAGAACAAACTGCGAAAGAATAAGACAAGCCTCTTCTCGTGTAATGTTCTCAGTCGCTCTGAAAAATCCGTTTTCGTCCGTCTTTATAAGAAAATTTGACATCATTTTTTTAACGCTGTCTTCTGCCCAGGGAGAAACAGCATCATTTAATGTCACTTCTATAGGCAGCATGGTGAACATCATAATATTGTCCAGCATAACACAAACCTGTTCACGGGTAAGGGTTTCATCGGGGCCGAATAATCCGTCTCCGTATCCCTTTATGTAGCCTGCTTCAACCGCAATTGCCACATCGTTATAATACCAGGCATCAGCATTCACATCGGAAAACTTTATTTCTGCCTTATTTTCATATCCGAACACGCGATTTATTATCTTAACCGCCTGTGCACGGGTAAGGGTATCATCGGGGCCGAAAAAACCATTTCCGTATCCTGATATTATTCCTTTTTCACTCATCGCATAGATTGCCCTTCCGCCCTCTGTCTGAGTATCTACATCATAAAACATAACAGAAGCATAGGAGGTCATCGTAAGCAAACTTAAAACTATTATAAAACTTATTATCTTTTTCATATAAACTCCTTAGCTTACCATATTCATATAATATGCTTTTCTTGCAGCTTTTTCCTGCTCATAGGTTTGCTGAATAACACCTATTATGGCAGTATCGGCTCCGATTGCCTTGAGTTCTTCCTTCATGCTTTTCAAAAGAGAATTAACCTTTCCGTCACACTCATTCTGCAAAGAAGTCGCATATCCGACATATTTACTGATAAACGAAGCTTTTGAAAGATTCTTCTTTTCCTCTTTGCTCAAAGCCGAATAATCATTCTTCGCACGGGTTTCTATCTGAGAAAGCTGCCCCATATAATACGCTTTTAAGCTATAAAACTGTGCGGTATAATTTCTGATTATTTCTCCCTCTTTCTTTTTGTCAGACTCTGCCTTCTGGGAAGAAGTTTTTTCTTCCTTTTCTGTTTCTTTTACGGGCTCTTTGGCATCGGGAGTCACAGGCACAACATCTTCAACCGTTTCTGCTTCTTTTTCCGCCTCTTCATTTATTTTTTCTTCTGCAGCTTTTTCCGCTTCTTCCAGAAGCATTTTGGTAGCCTCTTCCACACTCAACTCACCGCTGGCAATTTGCGCCTCTTCCTCTGCAGTAAGACCTCTTGTTACATAGTCTCCGTATTCCTTGACTTTTTCCTCAAGAGTAGCTCTGTTTTCTTCTAAAATTCGTTCAACATCTTCGGTATCATTAGTAAGAAACAGATATACAGCTTTCAAGTTGTTTCTCTGCCATATGCACAAAGCAGAAAGTAATATAATTATTGCAAGAATTATACTGCAAGCCTTTTTCATAGCAAAAATTCCTTTCAAAGTTTTCTACCATTAAATTATATCACTTAAAAATTATTTAGTCAACCTTATCATTTTATTTTTATAAAAAGTCCTTTACAAAGTATGTTTTTTAAGATATAATAGTGATGATATTTTTTATTTTAGGAAGTGATTTTTTGGAATTGAACATAAAACAACTTTTTCTGGTCGTAATGAAAAAGTTACCGATTATAATGGTCGTATCCATCATATTAGGATTGGCATCATATATCTACACTGAGTATTTCGTTACTCCGTTATACTCTTCTTCTGCTCTTCTTTCCTACCAATCCAATGAAAACAGAAAGAGTTTTAAGGCGGTAAACTCCGGCGACTACACAGTTTCTGTCGAACTCGTTTCATCAATCCCCGAGCTTATAAAGAACGATGCTTGTATAGATATCGTTGCAAGAACCTCAGGACTTGATGCAATATACTCAAACGGCCAGATAAGAGGTATGATATCTCTTTCTTCTAAGGGTACCGAAAACTTCACTCTTACCGCTTCATGTCCCAACAGAGAACATTCGCTCTTGCTGGTTAACGCTTTTGCAAAAGTAATTTCCAATGTTTCTCTTGTTGACGGTAATATTGTTGAAGCAGAATCAACAGATCCTGACAGAGGTTACATTACCAAAATCTTTAATGCAGGTACGGTTACTTTGATTTCAGAAGCAAAAAATCTTCCCTCTGCACCTTCTTCCCCCAATATGAAAAAGAATATTTTACTCGGATTTCTTATAGGCTTTGTTTTCTCTTCTCTTTTCTTTATTGCCAAAGATTTTTTAAGCGCTAAGGTAATAACCGAAGAGGATATTGACAAATTACTCCTTGAAATTCCTGCATTAGGCTCAGTCCCTATGATTACCACCAACGAGAAGGGAAGTGCAAAAAAGTGATTAATTTATTCAAATTTTCAAAAAAGAATACACATCCTTGCAAGGCCCCTTTTATTCCCAAGAATAATTTCGTGGCAAATGAGTCTTATAAGTCAATCAGAACAAATATATTGCATTTGCTCAAAACTTCAAACAATAATCAGATTCTTATCACAAGTCCCTATGCAGGTGCAGGCAAAACCACCACATCTGCCAACCTTGCTCATTCTTTTGCGCAGCTCGGCAAGAAAGTCATAATAGTAGATGCGGATATGCGTAAACCTTCTTTACATAAGGCTTTTTCAATTCACCATATCCCCGGGCTTTCGGAATATCTTGGAGAAAAGACATATTCATTGCGCATAGAAGCCACTGAATATGAAAATCTGTTCATTCTCCCTGCAGGCTTAGCCCCTGAAAATCCTGCCGAATTATTACACTCCGCAAGATTTTCCGATTTAATCAGCGAGCTTTCGACAAAGTACGATTATGTCTTTATCGACGCACCCCCTGTGGATGTTGTTACAGACGCCGTTATCATAAGCCAGTTCGTTGCAGGAACTATTTTAATTGTCCGTCAGAATTCCACAGAGAAGGATACCCTTATCCGTACAGTTAACGCACTTAAAAATGTAAATGCCAACATTTTAGGATATGTATTAAATGCGGTAGATTATAATAAATTTTCATACCGCTACGGACACTACTCTTCAAAGTACGGCAACAGCTATTATAACAGTTACTATAACAGCTATAATTTGCAAACAACCGAGGGAGCTTCAGACAGCGAAGAAAATACTCCTTCATTAACTTAAAACAAAAAATAAGCCTTGGATTTTCCAAGGCTTATTTTTTTATATTCTGAAAAGTAAATCGCAGTATGTGGGATAGGGCCAGTATTTTTCAGAAACATTGGCTTCTATCTCGTCTGCCACGGTACGAAGGAGAGACATGGTGCTTACCACTTCATCCTTGTACGCCATTGCTTTCACGGAAATATCATCTTCCATTGAGCTTACCTTTTCAACCGCAACTTCAAGTTCTGCCACCTTTACGAATAAATCGTCGGTGAGAAGCGAAAGCTTTTTAACAAGTTCAGTTTCTGTCTTCAATGGCAAATCACCTATAAGATTGCGCTTTGCAAGAGCAGTTTCCGAAAGAGTTTTAACATATTCCGTAACCGCAGGAATGATTTCCTTTCTCACCATATCTATCATGGTAAGAGCCTCTATGTTAACGGTTTTGCAATAGTTTTCAAGAAGAATTTCACAGCGGGAATGAATTTCTCTCTCTGTATAAATGCTGTGCTTTGTGAAAAGTGCAACATTTTTTTCATCGGCAAAATGAGGAATTGCTTCGGGAGTTGTGGGATAATTGCTAAGCCCTCTCTCCTTTGCCTCCATCTTCCATTCCTCGGAATAGTTATTTCCGTTGAATATAATTCTTCTGTGCTCTCTGTATGTACGGCGGATGATTCTTCTCACCGCTCTGCCGAAGTCTTTTTCTTCTGTTGTTTCAAGCTCATCGGCAAACTGTTCCAGCTCTTCTGCCACAATAGTATTCAATATTGTGTTGGGTCCTGCAACAGAGAAGGATGAACCGGGCATTCTGAACTCAAACTTATTTCCCGTAAAGGCAAAGGGACTTGTTCTGTTTCTGTCCGTTGTGTCCTTCTGGAATGTAGGAAGCACATGAACGCCTACTTCCATGTTGGTCTTTGCTTTTTCGTCGTATTCTTCGTGCTTTTCAATAGATTCAAGTATTCCGGTAAGCTGATCTCCCAAAAACATTGAAACAATGGCAGGAGGAGCTTCAGCCGCACCAAGTCTGTGATCGTTACCTGCATTTGCAACGGTAACACGAAGCAAATCCTGATACTCGTCAACAGCTTTTATTACAGCACTCAAAATAAGCAGGAACTGTAAATTTGCCTGAGGTGACTTTCCGGGCTCCAGAAGGTTAACTCCGGTATCTGTGGATATTGACCAGTTATTGTGCTTACCGCTTCCGTTAACGCCAAGGAAGGGCTTTTCATGAAGAAGGCATACAAGATTGTGCTTTGCCGCCGTTTTCTTCATAACTTCCATGGTAATCTGGTTATGGTCCGTGGCAAGATTTACCTCCGAAAAGATGGGGGCAAGTTCGTGCTGTGCGGGAGCCGCTTCGTTATGCTCTGTCTTAGCTAAAACGCCAAGCTTCCAGAGCTCTTCATCAAGTTCCTTCATAAATGCCGCAACTCTGGGCTTTATAGCTCCGAAGTAGTGGTCATCCATTTCCTGTCCCTTGGGAGGCTTTGCACCTAAAATTGTACGACCTGTGTACATCAAGTCTTTACGCTTTTCGCAAAGTTCTTTATCGATAAGGAAATATTCCTGCTCGGGACCAAGGGTTACTCTTACGCTTTTTGCAGTTTCGTCACCGAAAATGCGAACTATTCTCATTGCCTGCTTATTGATTTCTTCAACAGAACGCAAAAGAGGTGTCTTTTTATCAAGAGCCTCACCGCCATAGGAATAAAAAGCGGTGGGAATGCAAAGAGTGTCATCCTTGATGAAAGCATAGGATGTGGGATCCCAGGAAGTATAACCTCTCGCTTCAAAGGTGGCTCTTATACCGCCGTTGGGGAAGCTTGATGCATCAGGCTCACCCTTTATAAGCTCCTTACCGGAAAACTCCATAATTATCTTTCCGGGGCCTGCAGGGGCAATGAAGCTGTCATGCTTTTCCGCCGTAACGCCTGTCATGGGCTGGAACCAATGAGTATAGTGAGTTGCACCCTTTTCTATTGCCCAATCCTTCATGGCACTTGCCACAATATTGGCAGTTTCAAGAGTTAAGCCTTCTCCACCCTCTATGGTCTTTTTCAAAGTTTCGTAGACGTCTTTCGGCAGCATTTTTTCCATTGCGCTGTCATTAAAGACCATACTTCCGAATATTTCAGGAATATTCATCTAATCAATCCTTCCTTAATTGTCGCCAACCGGCTTATTTCTGATAAGAGCCTCAAGCTCGTCAATAAACGAACTTACGTCCTGGAATCTTCTGTAAACCGATGCGAAACGAACATATGCAATATCATTTATGTCCTTAAGCTTTTCCATAACCAATTCACCAATCTGTCTTGAAGTAATCTCCTTGGTCATGGAGTTGTAGATTTCAACTTCAATATCTTCTGCAATTTTTTCTGCTTCCTTAACACTTACCTCTGTTTTGTCACAAGCTCTCAAGATACCGGTAAGGATTTTTTCGCGAGAGAAAAGCTCTCTCTTTCCGCCGTTTTTAACCACCATTACGGGAACGTGTTCAACCTTTTCATAGGTGGTAAAACGTCTGTCGCAGGAAAGACATACCCTTCTTCTTCTCACAGTGGTATTTTCGTCTGTATCACGGGTGTCTAAAACCTTGGTTTCTTCATATCCGCAAAAAGGACAAATCATTAAAGTTCCCTCCGTTATCTTATTTCTCGAAGCTTGAAATTATGTCAATTCTTCCCTGATGTCTTCCGCCGGCAAATTCTGCTCCAAGCCATGAATCAACAATATCTGCCGCAAGCTCTGTACCTGTTACTCTTCCGCCTAATGCAATTATGTTTGCATTGTTATGCTCCTTTGTAAGACGTGCAGAGAAAGAATCTCTTACAAGTGCACAGCGAATTCCTTCAAACTTATTTGCAGCGATGGAAATACCTATACCTGTTCCGCAGCAAAGAATTCCGCCTTCTGCTTCACCTGACTGAACGGCTTCTGCTACCTTCTTTGCATAAACAGGATAGTCAACGCTGTCTTCGGAATATGTTCCGAAATCCTTTACCTCTATTCCTTTTTTTTCAAGATGCTTTTTCAAAAACTCCTTGAGCTGATATCCTCCGTGGTCACAACCTAATGCTAACATTAAAATCAATCCTTTCCATTATTTTTTTCGTTATATTCTCTCTCTGCCTGAGAGAGTCTTAAATAGCAGGGGTTAAGCCCGTCAGGCTCTACGCCTTCCTCCTTTTGTGCGAGAAATGCCAGAGCCGACGCCTTCGCAGCACAAAGATGAAGCGGTGCAAAATGTGCTTTTTCTCCTAAAACAGAAGTGAAATACTCACAAAACGGCTTTACACCGTCACCTATAAATATTACCGGTTCTTTTATTTCATTTGCCAGTTCTTCTGCCGAAATAGCCCTCGGAGGAACGAGTTCTTTAAGTTCTCCATCCTCCCATTTGTACATTGCATTATAAACCTGATTTCTTCTTGCATCCATTATGGGGCAAATAATTTTATCCGCAAAGGGCAAAGCAGCCGCTATTGTCTTAAGGGTGGATATTCCCACCACTTTTTTACCGCAACCGTAGGCAAGGGTTTTTGCAACCGTTACCCCAATCCTCAAGCCGGAAAAAGATCCGGGACCTTCCGTTACCGCAAAAAGGTCTATATCGGAAATTGTAAGCCCTGCTTTTTTAACGGCACTTTCAGCCATGGGAAGAAGTGTTACAGAATGGGTAAGACCATTTTGCGAAAATTCCTCCGCCTTTAATATTCCGTCCTGTATTACCGCCGCACTTGCCGCCACGGCAGATGATTCTATCGCAAGTATATTCAAGCTTCCTTCACCTCAATTATTCGGGAGTCTTCATTTTCGCCGTAGGTAATATGTATTTCTACGGATCCTTCAGGCATTAAATCCAAAAAGGCATCGGGCCATTCAATAACCCTTACCGTGCCGTCTTTGAAATATTCCTCAAACCCTATATCAAAAAGCTCCTCTTCACTTTCCAATCGGTATAAATCGAAATGATACACTGTTTTATCCCCCTGATATTCATGAACAAGGGTGAAAGTGGGGCTTGAAACCCTTTTATCGGAACCATAGCCTCTTGCCAATCCTCTTGTAAAGGCGGTTTTCCCCGCCCCTAAATTTCCGAAAAGCAAAAACGTAGGGCTACCCGTATATTTTTTTGCAATGCTTTCAGCAAAGCGTTCTGTTTCCGCCTCGCTTTTTGAAATAAATATCATTTTAATCACCATACAAAAATACTTATAGCTATTTTATCATATTATATCACACAAATTAAAGCTTTTCAACAAAAAATTGCACCAAAATAAAATTATGTTGACATAACCAAAGCCTGAATGTTTAATGATAGAAAAACGAGTAAAAATGCGAAAGGAGCAATAAAAATCATGAAAATCACCATAAATAAAAAAAGCTTGGCTGAAACCCTTATCGGGCGGTTCAGCCAAGCTTTTTTATTCCATAAATTCTTTTAATTTTTCTCTTGCCTTTTTTTCGATACGGGAAACCTGCACCTGGCTTATCCCAAGCATATCAGCCACAGCCCCTTGTGTCATATTCCTGAAATAGCGCATCAGAATAACCCCTTTCTCTTTTACGGAAAGCAGGGCCAACCCTTCTGTAATTGCCATTTTTTCCAAAGCTTCATCCTCCGGGGCTCCTTTATCCGAAAGGCGGTCCAGTAAAATTTCTTCCCCGGCAGAATCAGTTGGCTCATAGATGCTTTTAACTCCGCTTGAAGATTCAAGTGCCAGAAGAAGCCTGTCCTCCTCCACGGAAAGCCTTTCTGCAAGGGAAGCTATTGTAACGCTTATTCCCTCCGCTTCCATTTTTGCTTTTTCAGCCATGGCACTGCGGGAAAGCTCCTTAAGACCGCGACTGATTTTTATAGGTCCGTCATCTCTTAAAAACTTTCTTATTTCTCCCATTATCAAGGGCACGGCATAGGTGGAAAACCTCACATCGTAGTCATCGGAAAAGCGGTCAACCGCCTTAATCAGTCCCACCGCTCCTATCTGACACAAATCTTCAAAATCATATCCTCTGCCGGTAAATCTCAATGCTATGCTATGTACGAGACCCATATTCTTACAAATCAGTTCATCTCTGGCAAGTAAGTCACCTTCACTTTTAAGTCTTAAAAGTCTTTCATTTTCCGTCATATCTTTTTAACCATGACCACCTTGGTGCCTTCCATAGGCTTGGAATAAACATCCACAGAATCCATAAAGTTCTCCATTACCGTAAAGCCCATGCCGCTTCGCTCGTGGTCGGGCTTAGTTGTAAAAAGCGGAGTTCTTGCCATGGTGATATCGGAAATGCCTCGTCCTTTATCCTCCACCGTTATGGTTACAAGCCGTCCGTTCCATTGACAAGTTAAGGTAACATAGCCCGTCACCCCCTCATATCCATGGACTATTGCGTTGGTAACCGCCTCAGACACCGCCGTTTTAATTTCAGCAACAGCTTCGATTGTGGGATCAAGCTGAGATATAAAGGCGGAAACCACCATTCTTGCAAGGCCTTCATTTGCGGTTTTATTAAGAAAATCCACTCTCATGAAATTATCCAATTCCTTCACCTCCAAGCGTAAGAAGTGCACCTTCAACATCGGAATGAATAGGTATTATCCTGTCTATTGCCGCCATTCGTAAAATTCTTTCAACATAGGGCTTTGCTCCTGCCACAGAAGCACTTCCGCCAAGAGCCGATACATTTTTGTATCGTCCTATAATTATTCCGATTCCCGAACTATCCATAAAATCAAGCTCCGACAAATCGAAAATCAAGTTATTTGCTCCGTCCATTATCTTTTTGTCAAGATTAACCCGAAGCTTAACTGCACTGTGCTGATCAAGTTCTCCTTTCAGGCGGACAACCAGTGCCCCCTTTACTTCTTTATAAGTTTCTGTCATTTAAATCTTCCTTTCTTTTGTATTTATTATTACCATTCTTTCCCATAAAGTAATATCCTTTGGCTTTATTTGTCGCATATTGACAAGCGTTTTACAAAAAAAGACGGAAAGCTTAAAGCTTTCCGTCTTTTTTACATTTATTTACTTTTATCTCTTTACTTTGAGTGTTACAATTTCAAAGTTTGACACGGGGATGCATACGCTTCTTCCCTTAAGTTCAAGTTTTTCTTCTTCTCTTTCCATAAGGTCTGCAATATATACTTCCTTAACGTCAAAGCCAAAGGTAATGTTTGCCCTTGTGCTCATATTATAAGCATCATAAAGTCTTACGATAAGGTCATCAGAATCCTCTGCCTTTTTAATTGTTTCAACCAGCACATTTTTCTTATCGGAAGAAATAAGTGAATATTCATCTCCCATTTCACCCTTGTGTGCCTTTGTTTCAACGGACAGAAGAGGATTGTTGAGCTTATATGCTTCCTCTATTGTGCCACCCTCACGGAAGGAACCCTCGTGAGGATATATTGAATAGGTAAACTTATGCTCGCCGATATCCGCTTTGGGATCGGGATATGTAGGTGATTTAAGAAGTGTAAGTCCGATATCGCTTCCTTCTGCCTGATAACCGTACTTGCAGTCGTTAAGAAGGCTCACACCATAGCCTGCATCGGAAACGTCAACCCACTTATGTCCCATAACCTCAAACTTGGAATAATCCCAGCTTGTGTTGGAATGAGTTGCCCTTTCAACGTGACCGAACTGAATTTCGTAGGTTGCCTTGTCTGCCTTCACATTCCAGGGGAAGTAAACTCTCAAAAGATTATGGTCTTCATTCCAGGAAACCTCTGTCTCAAAGTCAACCCTTGCCGCATTATCATAAAGAACGATTTTCTGTCTGATTTCACTCTTTTCAAGGCTGCGCTTTACCGTAAAGCCTGCACCGATACCGTCTTCGAAAGTATCAATTTCTGCAGGAACGGTAATTTCATACTTTTTATAAAGGTTTTGCTTATCAATGTTCCACGCATCGTGAATGGGCGAACGGTCTTCGTGATAGCAGAATACGTTGCCCTTTTTGCCGGGACGGAAAATTTCTCTTTCAGCCCTTTTATCATAAAGACTTTCAATGTTTCCGCATTCATCAAGCGTAAGTATAAAATATTTATTCTCAGCAGTTCTTCCTGAAATTTTAACCTCAGTTTTCTTTGCTGCAGGAGTAAGAGCCTTAAAGCCGAATGCCGGAATACCTTCAACATGGCACTTTTCGCCGTTATATGTAACAAAGCCGTCAGATTCAAAGCTGTTGGGGTTGTATACCAAAATTCCATCCTTTGTTTCCATTTTTTCCGCCATAGCAGAAAGCTTTTCCTTTTCTATTTCGCTTCCCTCGGCAATAATTGCTTCATACATTTTATCCGTATCATCGTAAACATCTCTTATAGAGCTTCCGGGAATTACGTCGTGGAACTGATTTAAGAGCACAGCTTCCCAGAATTCGTCAAATTTATCCTTGGGATAGCTTCCGCCGTTTATAAGATCAAGGGCAGAAAGCGCCTCAAGTCTCTGAAGCAGGAATTCGCATCTTCTGTTATAAAGCTTGTTCTTTGCCTGAGAGGTGTATGTTCCTCTGTGATTTTCAAGATAGAGTTCTCCCACCCACCTCGGAATTTCAGGCAGAGCCTTTGTATTCTCTTCAAAGTTTTTCTTGACATTTTCAATGTACTCTGTGGGATTTTCCATTTTCGTAACAGGGATTCCGGGGATTCCCTTTTCAATTCTTCTCGCCTGTTCAAGCATATCACGGGTAGGTCCGCCACCGCCGTCGCCATGGCCGAAGGTAATCATAGCTGTATCATTAAGATCCTTCTGCTGATAACGCTCCCAGGTGCCGAGAACCATTGCAGGAGTTACTCTTCCCACATAAGTAGTATAGAAGCGGTCAGAACCGTGATCCTGTGCAGTCATAAAACATGTAAATATTTCTGTTCCGTCAATGCCCTTCCAGTTAAAGGAATCAAAAGGCATTTTATTATCCTCGTTCCAGCTTATTTTTGAAGTTACAAAGCTTGTAATACCTGCTTTTTTCAGAATCTGAGGCATAGCTGCACTGTATCCGAATACGTCGGGAAGCCAGAGTATTTTATGCTCCACACCGAACTCGTCCATAAAGAACTTCTTGCCGACAATAAGCTGACGAACCATACTTTCACCGCTTATAAGGTTACAGTCAGGCTCAACCCACATTGCGCCTTCGCTTTCCCAGCGCCCGTCCTTAATTGCCTGTTTAACCCGCTCATAGGTATAAGGATCTTCCTCTTTCAGATATTTATAAAGCTGTGCCTGGCTTGACATAAACTTAAATTCGGGATACTGATTCATAAGGGAAAGCACATTGGCAAAGCTTCTCTGTGTTTTTTCCTTTGTCTGCGCATAGGTCCACTGCCAAGCCACGTCAATATGGGTGTGTCCGATTAATCCTACGTGGTCACACAGAGTGTTTTCCTTTCCGCACACCTTTCCGTAAAATTCGGTTTCAAGAAATTCATCGGCTTTTTTAATGCTGTCGTAAAACTCCTTGCTTCCGATATTTCTCATATCAATCATAAGGCACGCCTGCTCAAGATATTTAAGGATAAGCATGCTCTTTTCATTTTCATCGGGGAAGCAGCACGCCGCATCGTAAGGAACACTTAAATCATAATAGAGCTTTTCCATTAAAGTATCCACATACTGAATTCCTGCCTGGAAATCATAGTCGGGACACTCGTTCATACCTGTGTAGAAATAGATATAAACATCATATTCCTTTGAAAATTCCAAAGGATATTCCGTGTGATTTATGTCAATTCCAGATACAAGATGTCCGTCAAGATAAAGCATACCCTGAGGATTTAATGCATCCCAGGTACCGATATTTGAGGTTCTCACTCTTAAATAAGGCTTATGGTGCGAAAGCTCCTTATCGTCCTCGGTTTTTACCGTAAAATGAATCCATGAATGATTATCCCTTCCTCCGGGGATTTTACCTTTAAGGGGAGTAAATCGTTCGTCATTTACCGGAATGTCACTTCCCTTTTTATAGTCGCAGGAAAAATATTCTATATTCTCCGCAAAAGAAACCTTCCCCTGCATCCAGCCTTTTACAAGCTTTATTGTCTGGAATATATTTGTTTTATACTTATTGAATAACAAATTCATCACCTCTTTTTTTATTATACATTAAAACCTAATTAAGGTCAATACATTGACATAATTATTTATTTGTGTTATTATATTGTAAAAGAAACAATTAACTCGTTAACTATCAAACAAGGAGGTTTATTTATGTGGAAATGCCCAAAATGCAGTCAGAAGAACAGAATCAGCACCTGCTCAAAATGCGGATATGAAAAACCCGATGAGCCCAAAGGCTCCATTTCATCATTGAACTTCGTATTGATGGCAGTTTTGTCAATCGCAATTATCGTAGGAATTTTTATGGCCGTTGACAGCTATATAGAATTCAACAAAAAAATGAAGGCAGAAGAAACATATGAAGAATTCGTAAATGAAGCCGATTCCTCCGAAGAATTAATTTTCACGGAAGAATCCATTCCCGAAGCAGAATAAAAAAAGGTTGAATGTCGCATAGCGACATTCAACCTTTTTATTTTTCATAAAGTTCAATGGAATCTTTTCCGTCTGTTTCAGTTAAAAACACCCTCACCACTTCGGATTTTGAAGTAGGAATGTTTTTTCCCACGAAATCGGGACGAATGGGAAGCTCTCTGTGACCTCTGTCAACCAGAGCCGCAAGCTTTATTTTTGAAGGCCTGCCCATTTTAAGAAGCGCAGAAAGTGCAGCACGAACCGTTCTTCCCGTACATATAACATCGTCCGTCAGAATAACTTCTCTACCCTCTGTATCAAAATCAATCAGAGTTTCGGAAACTATAGGTTCTTCTCCTCTGTTTTCCTTGATGTCGTCACGATATAACGTTATATCAAGAATCCCTACCGGAACTTTTATGTTTTCAATTTTCAATATTGCCTCGCTGAGCCTCTCTGCAAAGGGAACCCCTCTGGTTTTAATTCCCACAAGGCAAAGCTTTTCCGGATTATCCGTATTTTCGAGTATTTCGTGAGTAATTCTCTTAATACTGCGGTTTAATGTTTCCGCATCATATAAAACAGATTTAAGTTTCATATCAAAAATCTAAAAGGGACTCCTTTCGGAGTCCCTTAAATTCTCCTTATTCCTGTTCTTTTGCGTTTTTAAGCATAAGGTTTGCAAGGATACCCAAAATAAGAGCTGTTGCAATATTTGTGAGTGTTACTGCACCGAAGTTAATGGCAAGACCGCCAATACCTGCGATTAAGATTACGCTTACTACGAAAAGGTTCTTGTTCTGTTCCAGGTCAACCTTCTGAATCATCTTAAGACCGGATACTGCGATGAATCCGTAAAGAGCGATACATACACCACCCATTACGCAGGGAGGAATAGAATCAACGATAACAACGAAGGGCTTGATGAATGCGATAACCATAGAAAGGATTGCAGCTGTTACGATTGTAACAACAGATGCATTCTTTGTGATAGCTACGCAACCAACGGATTCACCGTAAGTTGTGTTGGGGCATCCGCCGAAGAAAGCACCAACCATGGAGCCAACACCGTCACCAAGTAATGTTCTGTGTAAGCCGGGATCTTCCAAAAGATCTTCTTCGATGATGGAGCTTAAGTTCTTGTGGTCTGCAATATGTTCTGCAAATACAACGAATGCAACAGGAACATATGCAACAGCAACTGCTGCTATGTAACCGCCGGAAAGCTCACCGAAAGCACCGAAAGCTGTAAGGAATGAGAAAGAAGGAATTGCAAAAATTCCGCCGGAAATAAGCTCAGAGAAATATTCAAGTCTGATAATCTGAAGTGCTTCAATTTCTGCTGCCACGCCGATTAATGTCATAACCAAAGCTGTGAAATAACCTGCAAGGATACCGAAAATGAAGGGGATAAGTCTTGCCATCTTCTTGCCGTAAACGGAGCAAACCATTGTTACAGCCAATGTTACGAGACCTACAAAAATACATGCATAGGGAGATGCAACGGATTCTGTTGTAATTTCTCCGCCAAGACCCCACTTAAGGGTTTCGGGGTTGAGAACTGCAACACACTTAGAAACGTTTCTAGTAACTTCACCTGCCTGTAAGTCTCCTATTGCGTTACCTGCAAGAGATAAACCGATGATGGAAACTGTGGGGCCTATAACAGCTGTGGGCATAAGTACGTTTATCCACTTAACGCCTGCAAACTTAACTATTACAGCAATTACAACATAAACCAAACCTGCCATAATGGCACCAATGATGATACCGAGATAGCCAAGAGCTGTTGAAGCTGCACCTGCAAATGCTGCAAACATAGAACCTATGAATGCAAAGGAGCTGCCTAAGAATACAGGGCTCTTAAACTTTGTGAACAATGCATAAACTATTGTTCCTATACCCGCACCGAAAAGTGCTGCAGCGGGCTGCATTCCGTTTCCGATAATAATCGGAACAACCAATGTTGCCGCCATAATTGCCAGAAGCTGCTGAATAGCAAAAATAATCATCTGACCGAAGGCGGGCTTGTCTTTTACGCCGTAAATCATTTTCATTTTTATCGACCTCCTAAATTTTACAAAAAAACACCTTGCCCATGCAAAAACGGACAAGGTGTTAAACGCCTGATCAAAAACTCTCTTGCCGATGTCTCTGCACCGAGTTAAAGATATTTTCTCTACCTTTGATTATATCATCACTCTTTGATTTTGTAAAGACATTTTTCGGCAAATTTTGTATTATTTTTTTACTCTGTCGATAATCTTTCCGAGTCTCGCAAGAATGGTTGCAGCCTCGGCTCTTTTTATATTGCTTCCGGGATTAAAGGTTCCTGCCGCATCATTACCTGCAAGGATACCCGCATCGTAAAGAGCATAGATTTCAACGCCGTAGATTCCCGCTTTATCGACATCGGGAATAATCCATGAATTTATTGCTTCAAGACTTTCGGGAGTTACGCTGTGGAAGAAAATATATGCCATTTCCGCTCTTGTGGCAACTCTTCCGTAATCGTTAAAGTCTCCCTCTTTCATGATACCGTTAGAAATTGCATAGCTTACATATACATCATACCAGTTAGCACCGGATGCAACAAAGTCCGAATCCTTTCCGCCCTTTCCCTGATTATGAACTCTTGCAGCCATTGTAACAGCTTCTGCCAAAGTCATATTTCCTTCGGGATTGAAGGTTGTGTCACCGGAGCCCTTCATAAGACCTGCCGCACAAACCTTATATACGATGTCCTTATACCAGCTGTCCTCTGGAACGTCGGTAAACTTCTTTTCGGGAATTGTTTCAACAACATTTTCAGGCTCAACAGGCTTTTCAATTACCTGAATCTTAATATAACCCGTGAAAGAATCTCCGTCGTTACTCATTCCCGTGTAGGAAATGGAAGCGGTTCCCTTAAAGCCTGCTGTAGGAATAAATGTTATGTCGGAAATATTGGGCATCTTATCGGAATAGAATGTCTGACCTGCTGAAAGCAATGTCTGATTTTCTTTTCCGTAGTTTAAGTAAAGAGATCCTGCACCGCCGGAAACTAAGCCGAGACGAACATAAGCACAAGCCGAATCAACAGCCACTATACTTGCAGTGTTAAAATCATTTACATTAAATTTCACACCTGCATCTGTAACGTCCTTATAGATAATTGCGGTATCTTCATCACCTGTTGAGGATGATCCCGAATAGGTTATTTTAATCACACCGGGATATGCCGTGTTGCTGCTGCTCTTATATGCGCTATAGTTGATAGTAACAGTTCCGGAATAACCCTTCTTCGGAACAAAGCTTACATTCTTTATAAGGTCATTGGAGGAACCGGAATAATAATACTTATCACTTGCGGAAACTGCTTCCTCATCGTCTCCGTCGTAGTCATAGTAAAGCTTTCCCGAAGATGACGAAGGAAGTGTAAATTTAATATAACTCAAGGCATACCCTGTTGCCGCTTTGAAAGCAGAGTTAATGTTTGATGCATTCATATCAACAGCCTGGTCACTTGACGCCTTCACATTGATAGTTTTAATTCCGTCATCTTCATCTTCATCATCGTCGCCGTCTGCATCCTTTACCTTGATTGTAATTTTACCTTCGATGTACTTGCTGGAGGTGTAATATCCCTTATAGGTAAGGCTCACTGTGCCCGAATAGCTTGACTTGGGAATAAAGGCGATGTCTGAAATATCAGGATCGTCGTCATAGTAGAACTCGTCACCCTTGGCAATTTTTTCTTCATCTGCTCCGTCATAGTCGTAGTAAAGTGCACCGGCACTTGAGGAAGGAACTGTTTTGAATTCAAGACCTATAAAGTCCTCTCCCGCATCGTCAAATACATCGTAAAAATCATCGCCGTCAAAGTAGAGCTCATCGTCGTTGGATACGGTGTAGCTTACGGTATCAACATCATAATCTTCATCGTCTTCATCTTCGTCGTCATCGCCGTCTGCATCCTTTACCTTGATTGTAATTTTACCTTCGATGTACTTGCTGGAAGTGTAATATCCCTTATATGTAAGGCTTACTGTTCCCGAATAGCTTGACTTGGGAATAAAGGCGATGTCTGAAATGTCAGGATCGTCGTCATAGTAGAACTCGTCACCCTTGGCAATTTTTTCTTCATCTGCTCCGTCATAGTCGTAGTAGAGTGCTCCCTGACTTGATGTGGGAACTGTTTTGAATTCAAGACCTATAAAGTCCTCTCCCGCATCGTCAAATACATCATAGAAATCTTCGCCGTCAAAGTAGAGTTCATCGTCGTTGTAAACGGTGTAGCTTACGGTATCAACATCGTAATCTTCATCGTCTTCATCGTCGTCGGCATCGGAAACCTTTATTTTAACAGTTCCCGAAAATTCCTTGTCGCTTATATTATAACCTGTATATTTGATGGTTACTGTTCCCGAATAACTTGACTTGGGAACAAAAGTAATGTCATCAAGATCCGGATCATCGTCATAGTAAATCTTTGTGGATTTGGTGATTTTTTCTTCATCTGTTCCGTCATAGTCATAGTAGAGAACACCGGCGGAGGATGAAGGAAGTGTGAATTTTACATAATCAAGATTTTTTCCTGTAGCAGTTTTACATACAGAATTAAATTTGCTTCCGGAAAAAGAAACTTCGTCATCATTGTAAACGCTTAAGCTTATTGCACTTGCGGATTTTGCTTCGTCCTCAACGATGATTTTAATTTCTCCCTCAATTTCGGGATCTCCGGACTCTGTTCCGCAAAGAACTATGGCAATGGTTAATTCACATTCTTTTTTTGCAACAAAAGAAATATCATCAATGTATGTTTTCTTAATAGCTTCTTTTGCCACTATCTTTTCCTGATCGTTGCCCTTATAGTCATAGTAAAGTGTGCCGTAAGTAGACGAAGGAAGCTTTGTAATTTCAAAGTGTCTGAAATTTTTTCCTGTTGCGTTTTTATATGCATTCACAAAGTCAGAATCGGAGAAATCAATTTCTTCACCAACTTCGCCTTCGTATGTAATAGCATCCGCTTCATCGGAGCCTTCGTCCTCCGGCTCATCGGCGGGCTCATCAGTTGTATTGTCACCTGCTGTATTGTCGCCTGTTGTGTCGTCACCTGTGGTGTCATCACCCGTAGTATCGTCACCTGTGGTGTCGTCGCCTGTTGTGTCATCACCTGTGGTGTCGTCGCCTGTGGTGTCATCACCCGTAGTATCGTCACCTGTGGTATCATCGCCTGTTGTGTCGTCACCTGTGGTGTCGTCGCCTGCGGTATCGTCGCCCGCAGTCTCACCTGATCCTGATTCTTCAACAGGATTAGCCTCTTCAGCCATTACCGCAGAAGACAACCCCGCAGTAAAAAGCATGGAAAGTACCAATAAAAACGCCAATAATTTAAGCACTGTATTCTTCATTTGCTTCATCCTTTCTTATACTGTTAATTCAAGCTCTGTGCCAAGTAACTCTTTTTTATAATTAATATAAGCCTTTCCGTATTTGGAAAACTTAGTTCTTCTGATTTCGTTGTCGCTCAAAATTTTAACAAGCCAAAGCGGGTATCCTCCCACCGCCTTAATTTCCATAAGACGCATATCCGGTCCGATTAATGCTTCTCCATAGTCACCTTTCAGTAAATCCAGGTCATACATTCTCGTTCTTATGTCCTTATCGAAGGAAATTCTCAGGCTTTTATCCTCTGTCGAGAAAAAGGCAAGACGGTCATATGCCACCACGCAGGACGGTTTTATATCCGGATTTTCATTTAAGAAAGCGCACAATTCCTTAATTACCTGCCCATTCATGCCTTCCTTAATTTCAGGCATTGTTCTTTTTTCAAGGAAGTCCATTGCATCCTTGTACAAAAATCCCGAACGGCGTTTATACACCGTACCTTTAAACTTTTTCTTTATTTCAAGATAAACCTTCGTTTCTTCATCAGGCACCCCGTAGGAGCGAAGACGAAGCTTTTCCTTATATACGGGACTTGATAACGAGTGTCTTATAAATCTCTTGTCATCCGTGTCAAAATACAGACTGCAAAGCGTGTAATATTCCCCGTTCTTATTATAAGGATCCATATCCATATATTCCTTTATGCCGGAAAGCACTTTTTCAAATCCTTCCGCATCAAGAAGAAACTTTTTTTCAACTCGCTTAAAAACTTCTTTTGCCATCTTATCCCTCCTTTTTTCGGATAACAGGATATCTCTACATACTATAATATACATTACCAAAGGTGTAAAGTCAATAAAAAAGACATGAATTTATTATTAAAAAAACTGCGAAGAATTTCTTCGCAGTTTTCTTTATTGTATGCCCAGGAATAAATCTTTTATTTCGGTATTGTTTACGGGAATCAACGCATACTCATCATTTACGGCAACCGAAATGTAAACATCGAACATCTCCATGTACATTTTTGAGGTTTTTGCCATTTCCTTATAAGCATCGCTTTTAACATCAAATTTGAAAATCTCAAAGGTTTCTCCTGTTTCAAACTGATATTTTCTGCCCTCTTTTGCACCGTCAATTATCCCCTCGGCCTTGGTTTCAACCTCATAAACAACGCCCTTTTCGGTGAGCGCCTCCTCAAAAAGCGTAAACTTATCGGAAGTTTCCTTCGTTACATAAGTATATGTTACCTTATTACCGTTCTCATCCTTATAGCTCGCCGTTCTTTCGGTGCATCCCGCAAAAGATAATGCAATTACCAAAGCAAGCATAATCGCTGATATTCTCTTCATAAAATCACCCTTTCATATGGCTAATAATAGCACGGCTTTATATTTCTGTCAAGAAAAAAGCTGTGGATTTCCACAGCTTAAATATCTTTAACTTCGCATTGTCCGATTATGAACGGAATTATTTCATCTCGTTCAATTTCAAACACGTTTTTAAATTCTCCGTATAAAAGCTTTTCAACCTCGGAAAGGAAATATTCATCAACCTTATGAAGCCTCTTCCCCTCTTCTGAAAGCTTCTCCTTATGTAGGATACAACACTTAACCAAAGCCACTATCTTTTCTCTGTCCGCACAGTTTACAGCTCCGTTATAAATGTCTCTTCTTACTCTGTCATTATCTTCCCATACATCAGAAGCGGTTTCGTTTATTATTTTTCTGATTTCTTTTCCGGAAATAATTTTTCTTATCTTCGCTTCTGCCGCCTTACCCTCCATGGGAACATAAAAAACAGAATTTCCCGAACTTTCCGGGGTAAGAACATAATATTTAATAACCCTATCTGCGATTTTTTTGTCTTCGATGCTTGTAATTCTGCAAATTCCTTCGCCGCCGTAAAGCACCATATCTCCTATATTGTACATAAACTTCCTCCGGGTATATCATTCCGTTAAACTATATAATGCTACTTTATTATAATACCACAATAAGGCAAATTCTTCAAGGGACATTTTGACGAAAAAAGGCACTTGCTCACATAAAAAACCGCAAATAATACCTATTCACAAAGCTTTTTTATATATTTTATAAGCTCCATCTTATTATTTTCGCATCTTTTATCAACAACCGCATCAAGCAACTTATCAAGCATATCTCCTATTTCGCTTCCGGAAAATCCAAGTTCAATAAGGTCAGAGCCTTTTATATCAAGGTCTTTTATTTTGTTGCATCCGTTTTTCACACTGCTTAGCAAATCAAAAAGCTTTTCCTTGTCGGTTTTTTCAATTTTATTAAGTTCAAACAGGTACACAATAAGCCTTTCGGCATCCTCTGTTTCTCTTTTTCTTAAATATCGCGAAAGTTTCACCTCGTCCGAAATATCGGTATTTTTATCTTCTGCGAGCTTAACAACCGTACTTTTAAGCGCTCCGTCGCTTTTGAGTGCTGAAAGTTCCGCACCCGCATCTTCTGCGGTAAGACCGTCAAGCAAAATGGCAAAGGAAAGGGCTAAATCATCCCCCGCGATTTTTTTTGCATTTTCATAATATTTTTCTTCAGGGAATTTTGAAAGAAGGGGCATTATATAAAGGAATACTTCTCTGTATTCAGCAAGAATTTTTCCTGCATCCTGACCAACTATAAGCTTTTTAAGCTCCGTAAAAATTCTTTCTTTCGCAATATTTGACAAAAGCGGATAAAGCTTTAATATCCCTTCTTTTGTTTTTTCTTCTATATCAAAGGAAAGCGTTGACGAAAACCGAAGTGCTCGCATTATGCGAAGGGCATCCTCCGAAAAGCGTTTTTCTGGGCAGCCCACACAGCGGATAATTTTCTTTTCTATATCGCATCGTCCCGAAAACGGGTCAATTATGTTAAAGTTTTTATCCATCGCCATGGCGTTTACGGTAAAGTCCCGCCTTGACAAATCTTCTTCTATTTTCTTTGTGAAATAAACCTCTTCCGGATGACGGGAATCCTTATATTCCCCGTCGATGCGGTAGGTGGTAATTTCAATGGCTTCGCTATTTATTATGGGCGCAACCGTTCCGTGCTTCATACCCGAAAGTACGCATTTTTTATCCTTAAAACAATTTATTATCTCTTCCGGAAGTGCATTTGTGGTAATATCAAAATCGGAAGGTGTCTTCCCCATTATCATATCACGGACACATCCGCCAACAAGATACGCTTCAAACCCGTTTTTTTCAAGGGCATCCAAAGCATATAATATATTTTCAGGTATTACCATAAATCCACCTCCTTTGGTTATATACATTTTACCACACATCTTAAATTAATTAAAGCTTTTTCTGTAATTAAGCGGAGATGTGCCGTTATATTTTTTGAAAACTCTTGAAAAATAGTTCTGGTCCGAAAAGCCCACGTTTTCTCCTACCTTTTGTGCCGGAAGGTCTGTATTTTCCAGAAGCTGTGCCGCACGCTTTACTCTCATTTCCATTATATAATTTTTAGGGCTTTTGCCTGTGCATTTTTTAAAAAGATGGGTGAAACGGCTGATGCTTAAATTACACATAGCGGCATACACCGAAATATTTATTTCCTCGCCGAAATCCTCCGCCATACTACGCAGCACCTTTTCTATTCTTTCATCTGCAATATAATGCGCTTCTTTTACGGCTCTTCTTGCGAAAAGCGCAAGTATATTGTAAAGATAGCCTGCAGAAAGCTCGTCGGAAAAGGGCTTTTTAAGATAGTATTCCTCTATCATTTTCTTAAAAAGGGATTCTGCATGAGGCATTTCTCCCACATTAATAACTCTTTCCGACAGGCAAAACTCTGAAAGAATCCTTTCGCACTCCGTACCTGAAAAATGCACGTAATATGATGTTGTCTTTATGTGGCTCTTAACGTAATAGTTTTGAACCTCAAAGGGACGGTATATAACAATATTTCCTTCGGAAACTTCTTCTTCGATGCCATTTTCCTTTATAAAGAGAGCGCCTTCGGTAATAAAAAGTATGTGATAATCAATTCTTCCCTTTTCCCTGAAGGACCCTACATTCCTTCCGAAAAGGTGCTGACAGTCACAGCTGTTTACGCGTAAAGGTTCTGCCGATTTATATTCGCTTGAACGTGTCATAAAACCGCCTCCCTGTTGAAATTATAGCAATCATCTTACCTTATGTCAATAGCAGTTTTGTGCTAATTTTGAGCAAGGTTGTGCATATACATATTTTTTACTTTCTGTTAAAATAAAGAAAGGAGGTGTCAGATATGACAGATTTTAATAAAATACCCCAGGAAATGCTTGGCGAAGGAAGCACAATTAAACTTGAGCGTTGCGACACGGAGGTTGACCTTTACTGGCGTGTTGCCATGGACGTACTTTCCGTTATAGAGGAGAATAACAAAAAAGGTGAACCCACGATAATGGTTGTTCCCTACGGCCCCTTAGGCCCCTATGCAAGAATAGTTTACCTTGTGAACAAATACCGCATAAGCCTTAAAAACTGTACATTCATAAATATGGACGAATATCTTGACGACAACGATGAATATTTAGATAAGTCCGATCCCTTATCCTTCAGAGGCGGAATGGACAGAATTTTCTATTCACAGATCGACGAAGAGCTTAACGTTCTTCCCGAAAACAGATATTTCCCCGACCCCAAAAATCCCGGAAAGGTTATGGAATTAATTGAAAAAGCAGGAAAGCTTGACCTTGTTTTCGGCGGTGTGGGTATAAACGGACACTATGCTTTCAACGAGCCCCCCGAGGCCGATGAAAACGTAACGGCAGAGGAATTTTTAAGCCGTCCCACAAGAATCCTCAATGTTTCAAGAGAAACAAGAACAATAAATGCATATATGAATGCAGGCGGAAACTTTGATGCTATTCCCAAAAAGTGCATAACCGTAGGCATGAAGGAAATGTTTATGGCGAAAAAGATAATTATGTGTATGCCCCGTGACTGGCTGGCAGGTGCACTCCGTAAGATTATCCACGGTGAGGTTACTCCCCGTGTGCCCTGTTCACTTTTCCGTCTTCATTCCGATGCCACAGTTTACGCTTGTCCCGATGCATTAAAAACTCCCCTTCCCGAAATAAGAATTTACAACAAGTGATATGAGAACATTTATTAAAAACGGAAGCGTATTTACGGATGACGGTGTAAAAGACGGCATACTCGTCATCGAAGACGGGAAAATTCTTGATATCGGATACTTGGGCGAAATCCCGCCTGATACTAAAGTAATTGATGCAAAGGGCAATTACATAATGCCCGGCTTTGTTGAAATTCACGCTCACGGCGGTGGCGGTGCCGACTTTATGGACGGCAGTGCCGACGCCTTTGAAACCGTGGCAAAAACTCACAGAAAAAGCGGTACCACCACGATTTTACCCACAACGGTTGCCGCAAGCTATGAGTCACTTCTTAAGGTTTTTGAAACCTACCGAAAAGTTTCCGATTCCAAAACCATAAACTACGGCGGACTTCATTTAGAGGGTCCCTTCATCTCCATGGAAATGAAAGGGGCGCAAAATCCTGCCTTTATAAGAAATCCTGAAAAGGCAGAGGTTGATGCTTTAATTGAAACGGGCGGTGACGTTATCAAAAAATGCACCGTTGCTCCCGAAATTCCCGGAATCGAATACCTTGCAAAGCGGTTTACGGAAAATGGTATTTATCTTTCATCGGGCCATTCCAACGGCACATTTACCGACATTGAAAAAGGCTTTTCAATGGGTATACGCCACATCACCCATATGTATTCCAACACTCCGTCTGTCAGAAAGATAAATCAGACGGTTTATGCAGGGATAGTTGAGGCGGCGTATTACCTTGATGATATGCGTATCGAATTTATCGGCGACGGCTGTCATTTCCCGAAAGAAGCACTAAAAATGGCAGTAAAGATAAAAGGCGTTGATAAAATTAACCTTACTTCGGATGCAATGAGGGCGGCAGGAACCAACGTTACCGAAAGCTATCTCGGCGAATGTCTTCCCGAAAACCGTGTCATCATTGAAGACGGTGTTGCAAAGCTTCCCGACAGAAGCTTTTTTGCAGGAAGCATCGCAACCGGTGACAGAATGCTCCGCTTCGCGCACTTTGATGCAGGACTTCCCCTTTCCGACGCACTCCGCCTTTTAACTTTATCCCCAGCGAAGGCTGTTGGAATTGACAAAGAAAAGGGCAGCATTAAAAAGGGCAAGGATGCGGACATAATTTTCTTAAACAAAGACCTTTTTGTTGAAGAAACCTATCTGTCCCGTGATTTTATGGAGGTATAAAATGATCACTTTCAAAAATTTGTTTCCCGAATTAAAAAAAGGAACGGAGGAATACATAAAATTCCACGGCATAGAAAACCTTTCTCTCACCGTGGAAATTGAGGAAAGCGGCGACGATACGCTTAAAATAGAAAAAAGTGGCGAAACCGTAAAACTCACTCTTCCCCGTCATTTCACCCTTTTCCGTGCCCTTACCATAGTAAGATGCCATCTGGAAGAAGAAAACTTTTTACATTTGGAAAAGCTTATGTTTGACCTTGGCTGTCCCATGTTTGACGGCTCCCAGGCAAGCTCAATTATGAACCTTGAAACCCTTAAAAAAATGACGGTTATTTTAGCCTCAATGGGATTCAATTCCATGATGCTTTATATGGAGGACTGCTATGAAATTGAGGGCGAGCCTTATTTTGGCAATATGCGTCCCCGTTATTCAAAAGATGAACTTAAGGAAATCGACAGCTTCGCCGAATCCTTCGGAATTGAGATTATCCCCTGCATACAGACTCTCGCCCATATGACAGAAGCTCTCAAACGAAAGCCTTATAAGGTGATTGCAGACAGAGAAAACATTATGTCTCCTGCAGAAGAAGGCACTTATGCTTTAATTGAGAAAATGCTTCAAACCACCAAGGAATGTTTCAAGAGCAATCGCATCCACATCGGAATGGATGAGGCGTGGGGGCTCGGCACAGGGGGCTACTTAAAGAAAATGGGCTATCACCATCCCACTGAAATTATGGCAGAGCATTTAAAAAAGGTTTCCGAAATGTGCAAAAAGTATTCATACAAGCCAATGATGTGGTGTGATATGTTTTTCCGTGCAAAGTCGAAAACCGACGACTATTTTGACGAAGCGGTAACTTTTACGGCGGAAGACAAAGCCTCCGTTCCCGAAGGTATGGCTCTTGTTTACTGGGATTATTACAAGACCGATTCCGCCCACTATGAACGCTACATAGATAAAATTTCCGTAATTTCCGACGATATAATTTTCGCAGGCTGTGCAAGAAACGTAAGAAGCTTCGGAAACCACTTCGACCTCGGAAAATCAACCACCGATGCCGCAATGGAAGCCTTAAAGAAAAAAGGAATAAGAGAATTTTTAGCAACGGTCTGGGGCGATGACCACAGAGAAAGCACAACCTTTGCAGTTTTAACCCAGCTGCAGCTTTTTGCCGAGCATATGTATTCGGAAAATGAACCTGATTTTAACAGGGCAAAGCTTCACTTCGGTAAATCAGTAAATGTACCCTGGGATGCTTTTTCCGACATTGATGCCATAGATTCCGTCCCCGGCTATACAGAAGGCAAAAACTCACCTATGCCCATATCCAAAATGATTATGTGGCAAAATGTTTTAATGGGACTTTTCGACTTCGACCTTCGGGGAAAGGATTTTTACAATCACTACAATGCCCTTTCCCATAAGTTTTTGGTATCGGCCGAAAAATATCCTGAATATGCCCACATTTTCAAGTTTTATTACAATGTTGCAAACGTGCTTAAAAATAAGGCTGAAATAGGTCTTAAGCTTAAAGATGCTTACGATGCAAAAGATAAGGAAAAGTTTTCGGAATTACTCGGCACACTTAAAGAGCTTTACGATGATATGACCTCTCTCCGCCTTTCCCACAGGGACTATTTCTATACAGAATACAAGCCCATCGGCTGGGAAGTTCTTGACATTCGCTACGGTGGTGCTATAATGGGAATTGACACGGCAATAAAGAGAGTTTATGATTACCTTAACGGCGAAATTGACCAAATTGATGAGCTTATGGAAGAAAGACTTGTCGACTGGTTTATAAACTATAAAAATATTGCAACGGCAAGCGGTATATCAACCGGTGTATAATAACACCTTTAAGCCGAGGGGAGGATAAGTATGATTCAGAAGGGAATATTAGACGAAATCGGCTTTACAGCAGACTTAAACAGGCAATACGAAAAATATAAAGTGTTGGCAGGCGATTCCCCCGATATTCTTGCAGACAGCTTTATGAAGGGCGAAAAGAACATAAAGACCGTAATAGAGGAAATGGACGCGTCTGTTATGGGTGACGTTCCCAAATATGCAAAGTATTTGCTTTTCTTTTTATCCTGCACAGGCCCTTTGTATGAAAAGTATAAGGATAACGGATATTCCGATGAGCTTTATATTGATACAATGAAGGATATTGTTTGCAAGGTAAACGAAAATCTGGATTTGTATGACGATATAGGAATCTCTTGTCCCAACTGGTTCAGCGATTACTTTAAGTTAACAAGGTTTGGCTTTGGCAGAATGCAGTTTGACATAACTTATCATCCCTGCGAAGCTGTAGAGATAGCAGGGCATGTTGTAAATGAGGGCGACTTTATTATAAAGGGACACGTTCCCTCCACCGGCCCCCTTATTTACGAGGAGTGTATGAAATCCTATAAAAGAGCCTACGAGTTTTCTAAAGACAAATTTGACGGTGACCTTTTGCCTGTGGAATACTGGTCGTGGATGCTTTTCCCTCACTATAAAGGCTTTTTCGGCGAAGGCTCAAATTCAAAAAGATTCATTTCCGACTACAAGGTTTTCGGGCACTTTGAAACAGATGTATTTCATGATGCATGGAGAATATTCAAAAAAGATGCAGGAAAAGAAAAAGAAAATTTGCCTTCCCAAACGAGCCTGCAAAGGAAATTCATTGAATATATCGGTCCCGGAAAGACTTACGGCTACGGTAAAGGAATATTTTTGTTTGACGGCGAAAATATAATTAA
>JAZRHF010000148.1:0-3080 GCA_045644565.1 Clostridia bacterium
CTGCTCTACCAACTGAGCTATACCCCTATATTCACGACTATAAAAGTATAGCACATAAAAATCATAATGTCAAGAGGTAAAAGCAAAGTTTTTGAAAAGAATTACTGTTCGCTTTTTAAAATTTCAAAATGCTTTCCTTTATAATTGATAATTCCCTCGGACTTCATTAACGACAGCTCCCTTGCAAGGGCACTGCGGTCGGAAAGCAAGTAGGAAGCAAGGCTTGTCTGATTCATGGAGAGCTCAAAGGAGGCGGAATTTGCCTTTATACTTTCGGAACGGAAATAAGCAAGGAGCTTTTCTCTTAAGGTTTTGTAGCTTAAATAAATAAGCCTCATATCTCTTTGCTTAAGCTTTTCGGATGAAATTTTAAAAAGCTCGTTTAAGAAGCTTATATGGTGGCTACACATATTTTCACAAGGGTGCATAAGCTTTTGCACATCGAAGAAAACAACACTGCAATCGCTTTTAGCGAAAACCGTATAGTCATAACCCGGGGGAGGAAAGCCGAAAAGCTCGCCTAAAACGTCCCCCTTTTTAAGTACCTCGGTGCAAATGATGCTTCCTTTTTCATCGGTGGTTTGCAAAATTACATTTCCCTCGCTTACATAAGCCATATTTGAAATGCCCAGCTTTGAGTAGCGGAAGATTTTCTCCCCTTGCATGTAGTAGTTGGTAGTGGCACCTATTGCCGCCTTAAATTTTGTAAATTCAGTTATTGAAAACGACGGAAAGCCAGGTGTATCAAGGCTTTTGGCACTCTTTTTATCTGTAAGTAACACGGAAAATACCCCCTATATCTTGTTATTTTTAAAAAATAAAACCACTATATATAGAATTTTATCACAAAACTGTTGCAAATGCAACAAAAATTATTTTACTATCTAAATTCTTTATACTATAATTAGTGTCACAATGACTAAAATGGAGGGGTTATCCCCTATAAAATGTGTATAAAGAGAGGGAAAAAATATGAAAATTATCAAACGAAACGGATCCGAGGCAGAGTTTGACAGAATAAAAATCAAAAAGGCTATAGAAGGAGCAAATGCGGCAACCAGCGGACAGAAGGAATTAACTGACCGCCAGATTGACTACATCTCCCTTGTTATCGAGGACTATTGCCGTGATATCGGTCGTGCCATGAGCGTGGAAGAAATTCAGGAACTTGTTGAAACCCACATCATTTTGCAGGGTGCTCCCGAAACAGCAAAGCGTTATATCAGATACCGCTTCACAAGAAACCTTGCCAGAGTTGCAAACACCACCGACAATCAGATTCTTTCTCTCATCGAGTGCAACAACGAAGAGGTTAAGCAGGAAAACTCCAACAAAAACCCCACCGTTAACAGCGTACAGCGTGACTATATGGCAGGCGAGGTAAGTAAGGACATCACAAGAAGAATCCTTCTTCCCCAGGACATTGTTGATGCTCACGAAAACGGAATAATCCATTTCCACGATGCGGACTATTTCGCACAGCATATGCATAACTGCGACCTTGTAAACTTAGAGGATATGCTTCAGAACGGTACTGTTATTTCCGGCACAATGATTGAAAAGCCCCACAGCTTTTCCACCGCCTGCAACATTGCAACACAGATTATTGCACAGGTTGCAAGTAATCAGTACGGCGGACAGAGCATAAGCCTTACACATCTTGCTCCCTTCGTTCAGATTTCAAGAGAGAAGATTCGCCGTCAGGTTGAGGCGGAATTTGCCGAGGCTGAAATTACAGTTCCCGAAGAAAAGCTTACAAAGATTGTTGAAACACGCCTCCTTGACGAAATCAAGCGTGGTGTTCAGACAATTCAGTATCAGGTGGTAACTCTTTTAACCACCAACGGACAGGCTCCCTTCGTAACCGTATTTATGTACCTTAACGAAGCAAAGGATCCCGGATTAAAGAGAGACCTTGCATTAATTATCGAAGAGGTTCTTCGTCAGAGATGCGACGGTGTTAAGAACGAAGCAGGCGTTTTGGTAACTCCTGCATTCCCCAAGCTTATCTACGTTCTTGAAGAGGATAATATTACAGAAAATTCTCCCTACTGGTATTTGACAGAACTTGCTTCAAAATGTACCGCAAAGAGAATGGTTCCCGACTACAACTCCGAAAAGATGATGCTTGAATTAAAGAAGGATAAAAACGGAGACGGTCACTGCTACACCTGTATGGGTTGCAGAAGCTTCTTAACTCCCTATGTTGATAAGGACGGCAATCCCAAGTATTACGGTCGTTTCAATCAGGGCGTTGTAACAATCAACCTTGTTGACGTTGCCTGCACCGCAAGAGCAGAAAGCAAGGACGAAAAGAAGTTCTGGGAAGTACTTGAAGAAAGACTTGAACTTTGCCACAGAGCGCTTCAGTGTCGTCATGAAAGACTTGAAGGAACACTTTCCGATGCGGCTCCCATCCTCTGGCAGTACGGCGCAATCGCCCGTCTTCCCAAGGGTAAGCCCATAACAGAGCTTCTTCACGGCGGATATTCCACAATTTCCCTTGGCTTTGCAGGTCTCTGGGAATGTGTATATGCCATAACCGGTAAAAAGCTCACCGAAAAAGAGGGCGAAGAGTTCGGTATTAAGGTTCTTGAAGTATTGAATGCTGCCTGCCGTAAGTGGAAGGCTGCTGAAAATATTGACTACTCTCTTTACGGAACTCCCTTGGAATCCACCACATACAAGTTTGCTAAGTGCCTCCAGAAGAGATTCGGTAAAATCTCCGGCGTAACAGATAAGAACTATATTACAAATTCCTATCACGTTCACGTTACAGAAGATATTGATGCTTTCTCAAAGCTTGCACTTGAAGCTAAGTTCCAGGCTCTTTCTCCCGGTGGCGCAATAAGCTATGTGGAAGTTCCCAATATGCAGGATAACATCCCTGCGGTGCTTCAGGTTATGAAGTTTATCTATGACAACATCATGTATGCTGAGCTTAATACAAAGTCCGACTACTGTCAGGTTTGCGGCTTCGACGGCGAAATTCAGATTAAGGAAGACGACGGAAAGCTTATCTGGGAATGCCCCAACTGCAAAAACCGTGATCAGGCAAAGATGAACGTTGCAAGAAGAAC
>JAZRHF010000149.1:0-8235 GCA_045644565.1 Clostridia bacterium
GGCTATACTAATTTAATATATTTTGTTTAGAGAAAGGACAGTCTTTTATGAAAGAATACTCCAAAGTCATTTTTGAAACCGAAGAAAAGGATTATTTCTGCCTCTGGTTTACCGACATCAATTCAGGTTTTGTCACCGAAGAAGATCATGCAGTCTGCTTCAGGGATGAGGATGTTTTCGAGGGTTATTGTAAAGCAAAAGGATTCACTCCCAAGGATACAATGCTTTTTGACTTATCTTCCCTTTTAAGCTTTGCCCTTGGTCAGACAGATGAGTTCGACGCTTCAAATTTACTTAATTTCTGGAATATATGTTCAGACCTTGCTTTCACATTAAAGCTTGACTTTGTGGGTGACGATGACAACGAAACACTTTCCGAAATTTACGACACTCTTTTCTTCATTCAATCTGCTGAGGAAGACGGCGATGAGGAAGATACGACTATTACAGAGGACGATTTATCAGATCTTCGTGAAGTTGTTGCCGAAGGTTGCAAAATGATTATCGCAAATTTGAACGCTATATAAAAAATGCCCTAAAGGATAAAGAACTTTTAAGCTTCTTTATCCTTTTTTTATATTTACAAACCATGTTAAAAGATGTATAATAAGCTTGAGGTTGATTGTATGAAAGTTAAATTGATTTGTGTCGGCAAAATGAAAGAATCATTTTTCCGTGACGCTGCCGATGAATATATTAAAAGACTCTCCCGTTTTCACAAGCTTGAAATAATTGAACTTCCCGAGGAACTGAAAAAGGAAAATCCAAGCGAATCGGAAATAGAAAAAGCCCTTGCGGAAGAAGGCACGAAAATCTTAAAATCCCTTGGCAAAGGTGCTTATATCATTTCCCTTGCCATAGAAGGAAAGCAGATTTCAAGCGAAGATTTGGCAGATACACTCAAAAATTTAAGCGACGGTGGTATAAGCGAGGTTGACTTTATAATAGGCAGTTCACACGGAATCGCATCCGAAGTTTTATCTTCATCAAATTTCCTTTTAAGCTTTTCAAAAATGACATTTACCAAAGAAATGGCGAGGGTTATCTTTTTAGAGCAGCTTTATCGTGCCTCTAAAATAACCGCCGGCGAAACCTATCACAAATAAGGAGCGTTTTTATGGATCTGGCGTTAAAAATATGCTTTCAGGTTATAATAATCTTTTTCTATATGACCGTTGGCTTTTTCCTTGCAAAATCTAAAAAAATAAATACTGAAGGGGTTCGTCAGGTTACAAACATTCTGCTTTTGGTTGTTACCCCCTGCGTTTTAATAAAATCCTATCAGGAAAAAATCGAAGCCTACAGTTTTGATTTATTAAAGGGGCTTGGCATTGCTGTTTTACTCACCGTTCTGATTCATTTTCTGGCAATTTTCATTTCTTTTGTTTTCAAAAAAGAGGATAGCGGAATTTATAAAGTAAATCAGTTTTCTTCTGTTTATTCAAATTGCGGATTTATGGCTATCCCGCTTCTTTCCGCAACACTCGGAAGCGACGGCGTTTTCTACGGAAGTGCCTATCTTGCAATTTTCACGATTTTTTATTGGATTCACGGGGTTATTGTTTACACAGGCTCACGAAAATCAATTACCTTAAAATCAGCAATTATTAACCCCGGAGTTCTCGGAACGGTAATAGCTTTAGCGCTTTTCCTTCCCAGAATAACCCTTCCTTCCATCATGATGGAGGCAGTAAGCGGATTTGCTTCGTTAAACACACCTCTTTCCATGATGATTCTCGGAACTTATCTTGCAAACATCAGTTTTAAAAAGGCTATTACAAGACCTTCATTATATGCCGTTTCCTTTTTAAGACTTTTATTTATCCCTGCTTTATCGGTTTTATTGGTTGTCATATTAAGATTCATCTTCCCTATTGAGCCTATAATTGCAAATTCAATTTTAATTCCCGCCGCTTGTCCTGTTGCGGCAATCACCGCACTTTTTGCCACGAAGTTTGATAACGATGCATATTACGCATCGGAGCTTGTGGCGTTATCCACGGTATTTTCCATTGTCACAATCCCCTTTGTAATTCTGTTTTCGGGGTTATTAATTAAATAAGAACGACCGTCTTTGTTGTTAAAAGTTCTATTTTGCAAATTCACTTAACGAAAAAATGCTGTTCGCATTTTTCATTGTATCGTCCTCCCCTTGGACGGTACGGACGATTCTCATAAAAAATTTCTTTATTGAAATTTTTAATAAAAAGGCGCTACATCCTTTAAGGAGCAGCAGCCAAGGAGGTTTTATTTATGAATAACAAAAGGTCAATGTCAACAAAATCGCTGGTTTTCCTTGCAATTATGACGGCACTCGTCGTATTGCTGCAGGTAATTGGCGGAGGGATTAAGTTTGGAATGTTTTCCATATCCCTTGTATTGGTTCCCATTGTTCTGGGAGCTTCAGTCGGAGGTCCGTTAGCAGGTGCATGGCTCGGATTTATTTTCAGCGTAGCGGTTTTTATAACCGGAGATGCCGCGGCTTTTCTTGCCGTTAATCCTTTCGGAACTGTAGTAACCGTATTTGCAAAAGGCATTTTAGCAGGTCTTGCATCAGGGCTTTTATTTAAGTGCCTCTCAAAAGCAAACAAATATGTTGCCGTATTTGCTTCTGCCGCTGTCTGCCCCATTGTAAACACAGGAATTTTCTTAATCGGCTGTAAGCTCTTCTTCTATGAAACCATTTCAGAATGGGCTGTTTCATTTGGCTTTGAGTCTGCCGCCGCATATATGTTCTTCGGTCTTGCAGGCATTAATTTCTTAATCGAACTTGCAACAAACCTTATATTAAGTCCTATCATTTTAAGACTTCTTAAAATCAAAAAAGCGTAACAGAAAAGCGATTGACTATTGGTCAATCGCTTTTTATTACTGTCCATGCTTCTTTCAAGCGCTCTATTGAATAGCTTGCATTAGCCGGTGATGTGGACGGAAGGCAGAAGGCTTTTCGTCCCAATTTTTTCTCTGTATATTTTATATAATATTTTTCAGCAGTTTTTCCGTTTACAAAAATCTTTTCTACCTTGGAATTATTTATAATATCAGATAAATCGTTTGCAACTGCATTTTTTATTGTACTGTCCGCACTTCCCTCAATGTCGCAGGAGGCTAAAACATCCCAGAGTGCAAGATTGTGTCTTAATGCAAAATCTTTTTTTTCAGGGATTGTTTCGGGCTTTTTCTCACCGAAAACAAGAGCCAAAACCGTCCAGAAACGATTCTGCGGATGCCCATAGAAAAACATCTGCTCACGGCTTTTAACCGAAGGGAAACTGCCTAATATAAGCACTTTTGAGTTTTCGTCATAAAGCGGAGGTATAGGATGTTTTATCATAAGTTATTCCCCTATTTCAAATTCCAGGCTGTAAATTTTCTTATCAAAATCACCGGTATCACGAAAATCCATAACCTCTTTATTTATGCGGTATTTACCAGGAGCAAGCTTTCCGTAAAGCCACTCCCAGTTTACTTCAAAGGGAACTTGTCCACCCTTAGGAATCATATATGCAACAGAATTCCAGCCAACATTAATGTCATCTGCCACTATAAAAGGCAATTCCTTCCATTCGCCGTTCTCCTCTGTATAAAGAGCATACCAATCCCCTGTCTGAAGTTCTCCGGTCTGCTTTCCGTTCATCTGATTAAAGACTATGGCCATTCCCGAAGGTGTTACATTTTCAGCTGATAATGTCAATCCCCATTCGTCTTCGGCTACTTTCACTTCTTCTACCTTAACAATTCTTGTGCAAGCTGTAAGGGTAAGTAAGCTTAATAATAAAGCAATTATTTTCTTCATAAATCTGCCTCCTTATTCAGCCAAAACGAATGACCCTGCTATGCCCGATAATTCTTTTTGCAGTTCTTCGCTTGTGTTTCTCGGAAATTCCCATGACACTATATAAACCGTCTCGCCCGATATATGAAGGTCAAACCACAATGTATCTCCGTCAAGCTCTTGTCCGCAAAGCGAATATCCCATCAAATCTTCGAAGATATAGTCGTCATATTCCCTTAAAAACCTGCTTCTTGCGGATATTTCGTCGGAGTTTCCGTAAGTTGTCACTTTAATTTCGACATCATCTTTTTTCGTATATTCCCATTTTTCTTCCAAAGCACCGTCGGCATAATCCTTTTCATATCGATAATCTTTCGACGGAACGGTGATAGTATAGCCTTCGCCCTGATGCATTTCGTCATTTCCGCCGACGGTTGTATATACTTTATCATTTTCGGCTTCAGGAAGATAAATATCCCTTCGGTCATAATCCTCGCATCCGCAAATAAGTACAAGCATTGCCACAAGTAAAATTAAAGTGATTTTCTTCATCTTTCTTCCTCCTTATGCTATGGCTTCACTGCCCACGTTGTAATCTGTCCACGTACCCATCTGAGGCCAGGACGCAGTACAATCAGTGAAGAAGTATGCACCCAGCCCGCTACGCCATTTTTGTGCATCAAATTTTATTGTCCTGAGTCCAAAATATTGTTCTTCCGAAATTTGGCTGTCAGTTATTGAAAACAAAAGCCCTTCTTCCCAGTAAAGTTCATCTTTTTCAATGTACCCCTGTTCCCTTAACTTTTCAAAAGAAAGCTCCAAACACTGTTTATTATGTGATTTTGCAAAGACATAGCTGATTGCAGACTTTTCGCCTTCTGTTAGTTCTCCCGGTGCCTTGCTTAAATCAATGCTGATATATTTTATATCACCATTAAGGCCTGAATCTACTTCCCATAAATCCTCAAGCACTTTTAAGTAAAGTCCGCTTAAATCATAATATGTTCCGCCGGGGTTTTCTTTTGTCCCCAAAGAGTGACCGTTAATTGAGGAACAAAAGCTTGTAATGTCAACAGGTTCTCCGTTCTTTTGCACAGTACTTTCAAAATCACCCTTATAATAAACATCTATTGGCATACCGTCTTCTAAAGATTCAAGCACTGAATTTTTGCCGTCAATCAGAATATCAATATTTCTTGCATCGAGAGAATATACCGCCCCTCTTTCAGCTCCTGCAAGGACAAGATTGCCGTCTTTTGTACCATCAATAATTTTAAGTGTTATATGTTCATACTTTTCATTAAGATATGACTCATACTTTTTAGTCGGTCCGTTCATATCTTTCCTGCCACCACATCCCGAAAGAATCGCCACACATATAATCAGGCATAAAATCAAGTACTTTTTCATATCGCACCTCCAAAGTTATTATATTGCGACACTTTTATATAAAATGTCTTTCATATATAATACAATTTATGGGTGAAAAAGGTTGCATAAGTTCATATAATATTAAAGGCAAAAATTTTCAAAGGCTTCTCCTTGAGGAGAGGCTCCGCCTATCAGCGATTTTCGGTTTTGCATAAAAAATCGCCCAAAGGCGGTGGTGAGGTGTAAATTGCAGGGCAATCGTTATGCTTTCCACCTCATCCGTCAGCTTCGCTGCCACCTTCCCCTCAAGGGGAAGGCTTTTTCTTGATAACATTCGAAATCTTTATATAGTTAATTTCAAGTCAGGGCAAAAAGCTCTCTTTATTTCATTCTACCACAAAAGCCATTCCAATACAAGAAAAAATCCCGTGGCATATGCCACGGGATTTATAAATTATGCGAAGTAGTTAATATCGCTCATTTCGATGGGGTGTTCAAGCTCGATATTCTGATAAATATCCACGCCTGTACCTGCAGGAATAAGCTTACCGATAATAACATTTTCCTTAAGACCAAGTAAGGGATCGCTCTTTCCTTTGATTGCAGCTTCCGTAAGAACTCTTGTTGTTTCCTGGAAGGATGCAGCGGAAAGGAATGAATCTGTTGCAAGAGCAGCCTTTGTGATACCAAGAAGGACATCCTTACATAAGGGAGGATTGGTTCCGTCTCTTTCAGCAGCTTCACAAGCTAAGATATAGTCAAGTCTTTCAACCATAGAGCCTACTAACCAGCCTGTATCTCCTGCTTCCACAACACGCATCTTCTTCATCATCTGACGAACGATAACTTCAACGTGCTTATCGGAAATTTCAACACCCTGCTGACGGTAAACTCTCTGAACTTCCTGAATCATATAGCGATGAACAGCATCCTTGCCCTTGATACGAAGAATATCTCCGGGGTTTACGGGACCCTTTGTAAGAGCATCACCAGCCTGAACTTCGTCGCCATCCTTAACTTTAAGTTCAACACCGTAGCGAATTGTATATGTTTCGCTTTCGCCTGTTTCATTATTTGTAATGATAGCTTCTCTCTTCTGCTTTGTTTCACTGATCTTAACAGTACCGTCGATTTCGGTAATTGTAGCAAGACCCTTGGGCTTTCTTGCTTCGAAAAGTTCTTCGATTCTGGGAAGACCCTGTGTGATATCGTTTGAAGCAACACCACCGGAGTGGAATGTTCTCATTGTAAGCTGTGTACCGGGTTCACCGATAGACTGAGCTGCAATGATACCAACAGCTTCACCGATATTTACGGGCGCGCTTGTTGCAAGGTTTTCACCATAGCACTTAGCACAAACACCAATCTTAGCACGACAAGTAAGAACTGAACGAACCTTAACTTCGGGAATTTCAGCCTTTTCAATTGCATTAGCAACATCGTCGTTCATGATTACGCCCTTCTTTGCAAGGATTTCACCTGTTGCAGGATCAACCACATCGTCTGTGGGAACTCTGCCGGAAAGACGAGCGGAAATAGATTCGATCATTTCGTTTCCGTCCTTAATGGATGAAACTACGATTCCGTCTGTTGCTCCGCAGTCTTCTTCTCTGATGATAACATCCTGGCTGACATCAACAAGTCTTCTTGTCAAGTAACCGGAGTCAGCAGTCTTAAGAGCTGTATCTGTAAGACCTTTTCTTGCACCGTGAGAAGAAATGAAATATTCAAGAATATTAAGACCTTCACGGAAGTTTGCACGAATGGGAATTTCAACTGTACGACCCTGGGTATCCGCCATAAGACCACGCATACCTGCAAGCTGTCTGATCTGATTCTTACTACCACGGGCACCGGAATCTGCCATCATGAACAGTGAGTTATAAGGATCAAGGTTATCCATAAGTGCTTTTGTAATCTTTTCGTTTGCTTCTTCCCAAGCCTTGATAACGTGTCTGTAACGTTCATCGTCGGAAAGCTGACCCATCTTGAAGAGCATTTCAATCTTATCAACCTGAGCTTCAGCTTCAGCAAGGTATTCCTTCTTCTTCTCGGGAACAACCATATCTGCAACAGAGATGGAAATTGAACCGATTGTAGAATAGTGATAACCCATTGCCTTAAGGTCGTCAAGTACAACAGCGGTGTGAGTTGCGCCGTGCTTCTTGATGCACTTGTTGATAATCTTACCGAGACCGCTCTTACCTGTAAGAGTAACGATTTCGTACTTTAAGCTGTCTGCAAGAATTTCAGCGATTTCAGCTTCTAATGCTACCTTGTCGCTCATTTCAAAGTCAACTACGGGAGCTTTTCTCTTTACGAAGCCAAGATCCTGAGGAACTTTTTCGTTGAATATAATTCTACCGATTGTAGCATCAGTAAAGCCTTCTGCCACATAGGTTCTTGCTTCTCCGGTATTCTTATCCTTAATTTCAACATCCATTACACGCTTAACCTTAATGGGCGCATGCATCTGGAGGTCTCCGTTTTCATAAGCAAGCATAGCTTCTGTGGGGCTTGCAAAGAACTTACCTGCACCAAGTTCATCAGGACGCTCCATGGTAAGGTAGTATGAACCTAATACCATGTCCTGTGTGGGAACAGTAACGGGCTTTCCGTCCTGAGGCTTCAAGAGATTGTTTGCAGAAAGCATTAAGAATCTTGCTTCTGCCTGAGCTTCGGGAGAAAGAGGTACGTGAACAGCCATCTGGTCACCGTCGAAGTCGGCGTTGAACGCTGTACAAGCAAGAGGATGAAGCTTAATAGCTCTACCTTCTACCAAGATGGGTTCAAATGCCTGAATACCAAGTCTGTGAAGTGTAGGAGCACGGTTAAGAAGAACGGGATGTTCTTTGATAACAGTTTCCAAAACGTCCCAAACCTCGGGCTTAACACGTTCTACCATTCTCTTTGCACTCTTGATATTGTGAGCAATTCCCTCTTCAACAAGATTCTTCATTACGAAGGGCTTGAAGAGTTCGATTGCCATTTCCTTAGGCAAACCGCACTGATAAATCTTAAGTTCGGGACCAACAACGATAACCGAACGTCCGGAATAGTCAACACGCTTACCAAGAAGGTTCTGTCTG
>JAZRHF010000150.1:0-2192 GCA_045644565.1 Clostridia bacterium
CACCGGCACGGCCGGTGGTTATGACTTTTATTAGCCCATCATTTCGTCAGAGATAATGTCCAGTACCTTATCGTGGCATCCGCCGCATCCGGTAGAGCAGTGGGTTACTTCTTTTACATGTTCAAAAGCGGCAAGTACATCAGAAAACTTTTCGTTTTCATGAAGAGCTGTTACGATGTCGTGGTAGCTAACGCCCATGCAGTTACATACAGTTACGTTTTCCATAAAAATCTCCTTATTTACCGAAATATCTATTCAAAAGGCCTTCAAAAGCTCTGCCGTGGCGAGCTTCATCCTTCGCCATTTCGTGTACGGAATCGTGAATTGCATCTAGATTCTGTGCTTTTGCCTTTTTAGCAAGTTCAAATTTTCCTGCGCATGCGCCGTTTTCAGCTTCTACTCTCATTTCCAGGTTTTTCTTGGTGGAGGAGGAAACAACTTCGCCCAGCATTTCGGCAAAGCGGGAAGCGTGATCAGCTTCTTCAAAAGCGGCGGTTTTCCAGTATTCGCCAATTTCCGGGTAGCCTTCACGGAAAGCAACGCGGCTCATAGCAAGGTACATACCAACTTCAGTGCATTCGCCCATAAAGTTTGCTCTCAGGCCTTCTACGATCTCAGCGCTTACTCCGTCGATGATACCAACTTCGTGTTCGGTAGCCCAAGCAGCTTTTTCTTCTTCAACTTCTACAAATTTTTCTCCGGGCTGTTTGCAAAGGGGGCAAGCCTCGGGTCTGGTTTCAGAAACAACGATTTCACCGCATACGGTGCATCTCCATTTTTTCATTTTCAACTCTCCTTAAGATCTAATTGATATCAATTCTTATTAGGAATTGTTCTTGTTAAGATTATATCATATTTGCAAAATTTGTCAAGTATTTTTTGGAAAATATTTTATTGCTCAGAAGCTTGATTTGTGGTATACTGTAGAAAATGATGTAAGGAGAGAAAATATGCATATTCCCAGTGTATCTACGACTGAAATGGATGTTCTTTCCTTTGAATCTGCCTTGATTGGGCAGAGTGTTAAAGATTATGATGATACCAAATGGCTCTACGTACCTGACTTTTATTCCGAATACCGTTATATTTTAGGAACCAGGGGAGTAAATCCTTTGATATGTATTGGCATTAACCCTTCTACTGCCGAGCCGGAGAATTTGGATAATACGTTATCTTCCGTACAGAGAATAGCTCTTGGCAATGGTTTTGATTCTTTTATTATGTTTAACGTTTATGCCCAGAGAGCCACGGATCCGGATCATATGGAAAAGGTGTTTAATGAAAAATTACATCTTGAAAATATGAAAGCCTTTGAATACGTTTTGTCTTGCTCCGGGTCCCGTCCCGTAATCTGGGCTGCATGGGGCACTATTATTGAAAAGCGTGCATACTTGCCTCAGTGCGTGATGGATATGATCGAAATCGGCGAAAAGCACGATGCACTTTGGGTAACGGTAGGGAAGAGATCCAAAAATAAAGGTCACCCTCACCATCCTTTATATTTAAGAAAAGATGAAAAAATTGAACCCTTTGATATCCGTTTTTATTTGAAAGGCCTTGAAAAATGAGAAAAGTTTTGAAAATTGTTTTTTGCTTGTTTTTAATGATGGCAGTTTTATCCTCTTGCGCGAAGACCCGCATTCTAAATTCCGAAGAAGCAGCCGAAGAGCTCCGTGAGCTTGGATACCTGGTAAATGTTGATATTCAGCACGGTGACGCTGTAAAAGCCTATGGCATCACCCAGGTAACGGTTTTGTCAGCCGATCTTGAGGATGAATTTATTCAGGTTTATTACTTTACAAACGAAGAAGATACCGAAACCTTTTATAAAGCAAAGGTAAAAAGCCTTTCTTCCGGTGTTGAGGTTGTCAAAAAGAATAAGTATTCTATTGTCCGGGGAACGGTGAAAGCTTCCCAGGATTTTCTCAAACTCGGTAATTCTTGACAAGCAGTAAATTTATCCCTATAATCGTCTAGTCAGTTGCCTGCATAGTTAAATGGATATAACAGCCCCCTCCTAAGTGGGTGTTTTAACACACACCTTTGCAAAAAGGCAAATGGGCATAGGTTTGAATTATATCGTATATGCGCTTGTACCTCAGCAGGATAGAGGGTCCGCCTCCTAAGCGGAACGCCCCCGGTTCGAATCCGGGCAAGCGCGCCAAAAAGTGCCGAGAAATCAAGGTTTCTCG
>JAZRHF010000151.1:0-4796 GCA_045644565.1 Clostridia bacterium
ATCATATCGTCCATCTTATCACGGATTGCCTGCATCAATTCGGTAGTATCTGCACATTCTTCAAAGGTTAAGGTTTTTCCGTAAATCTTTTCAATTTCAGCAACAACCTTGTCTTTTCCGTAGAAGGATTCGCAAAGCTTCATAACTCTTATGTCGTCAAATGCCTGACGCATATAGATAAGACGGATTGATTCAAGCGCCTTTCCGCCTCTTCCGGGATAAACCACATAACCGTCTCCGGCACTTCCCCAATAACCTAAGTTAGCGTTTAAGTAGGGATTGAAACAATCGTTGGAGAACTGTGTGTTATAGTAGTTATAGCCCCAGTGAAGGAATCCTTTGATGCCGTACTTATACATCTGCATACCGATTGAACGGGTGCGAGCTGCACTCTGACAGAAGAAACGGTTACTTGCTTTTGTCCAGGGACCGCAGCAGTAGTAAACCCAGCGCTCTTTGATGTCTTCCTTCATAAAGTCTTCAATGCGGCTTTCGGAGGGAACGGGAGTATCGATAAGCCCTTTCTGGAAAAATTCTACATGGCTTAACGCATCAAGTGACTTAAAGCCTTCAACAAGGTCAACGATATTGCCTCTGTTTGCCATATAGCGCTCTAAATGCTGTTCGTTAGGCTCGTCTGAAATGTGGAAATAGGTTCTGTCCTTGAGACCTTTCTTTTCAATGTATGCGGTAAAGTCCTTTAAGAATGTTCTTATAAAGGTAACATATTCTTCGGAAATGGAATCTGTTTCCCAACCGAAAATTCTCTTATACTCACCGTCAACAGTTGCCATAATCTTGGGAGCGTGAAGTGCGCCCCACTGTGTGAAGAGGTGAGAAATTTCAAAATATTTTACACCCTGACGATTGCAGATTTCAACCCATCTGTCAAAAAGGGTATAGTCAAAGCTGTACTTTCCGTTTTCAACTGTAATGCCAACAAGCTGTGTTGTTGTTCTCTCTCCGCCTACTGCTGTATCAAGGGGAGGAGTGAAAACAGGCGTGAAAATCATATTGATGCCGTTTTCAACAGCGGTTTTTATAAAGCTTTCGCAAATTTCAAAGTGTCTGTCGGAGAAAGGCTCTACCTCATAATAGTCGGCGAGACAGTCAGTATAAAACCAGTTTGTGCAGATGTGATCGGCTTCGGGTAGGCTTGCAGGGAGAATTTCCACGGTAAAGGGTATTTCTCTTATGTAAATACCGTCTCTGGTTTCTATACGAAGCTTTATTTCATATTCACCGGGATCCAAATTTTCGTTGGGGTCAAAGTCAATCCACATAGCACGAAGCTGCTGCTGACATACGGCATAGCATCCGCGGTGAATCAAGGGATGAAGAAGATCGGGATAAAGTCCCGGCTTTGCTCCGTTTAAAAATGCGGGATCAGACTCCATAGCAAGCTTGGGAGTTACGGGAGTGGGGAGATAGTTAGGTATATTTTCTACCGCACGGATTGTTGTATAGGGTGAAAGCGCACCTTCAACTTCAAAGCGGAACACACGAACTGCATTCCAGCTATCTGCATCGTCATAAACCAATAACTGAACAGCCGCCTTTTCGTTTTTATACATACGAAGGCGTGTAATTTCAGCAAAGTCCGCAGGTGTCTGGTGAATAAAGCATTTTTCCATAGAGGATACAATTTTTGTCTCAAACATCAAAATCATCCTTTCCTATTAATAACTTACCTTAAGTATAGCAAGTATTTTTGAAAAAGTCATGTACTTTCGGACTTGTTTTCGGTATTTTCGGATATTTTTGTTGTAATTTTTATAAAATGTGGTAAAATAAAGAAAGGGGGGATATTATGGGATACACAAAAACGGTACTGAGGGAAATTATAAATATCGAAAGTATCAGAACTGTTCACTATTTTGAATATTCCAAGGACTTTGTTTACACAGGAGAAAAGCACGACTTCTGGGAGCTTATTTATGTCGACAAGGGGAATATAAAAATAGAAGCAGATGAGAAAAAACTGATATTAAATCAGGGCGATGTGTATTTTCATAAGCCTATGCAATGGCATTCGGTTGCGGCAGACGGAGTAACTGCGCCAAACCTTGCGGTTATCTCTTTTGATTGTCATTCTTCTGCAATGGAATATTTTACAGATAAGCTTTTTCACTTGGATCCTAAATTGCGTACTGTTTTATCCAATGTCATTTCCGAAACGGAAAATGCATTTACAACTCCCATTGAAAAATATTACGGCGAAGAGGCGTTAAAGGTAAATCCCGAAGCTTCCATGTGCTCGGAACAGCTTGTGAAAATCTATCTTACGGAGCTTTTGCTTCTTCTTTTAAGGGAGAAGGCACGGGAGGAAAAAATAAGGGTTAAGATAGATGAAACCACCTTTGAGAGGATTGAAAAATATCTGGAAGAAAACATATCGGAAAGTGTGTCGCTTTCAGACCTTGCAAACTATATTCACATATCGGAATCCACAATTAAAAAGCTTTTTAAGGAATCTACGGGAAAAAGCTTTGTTAAGTATTTCACCGAAATGAAAATGAAAGAGGCAAAAAGACTTTTCAGGGAGTACAGCAAAAATGTGGCAGAGGTTGCACAAAAGCTGGGCTATAACGATTCGGCATATTTTGCAAGAGCTTTCAGAAGGGTAACTCGCCTTAGCCCTACAGAGTATAAAAAATCTGTTAAAGAGGGAATATTTGGATTTGCATACAGTAAGGATATTGCAAAAAAATAAAGGATTTTGGCTTTGCCAAAATCCTTTATTTTATTTTCCTTGTCTTAAATGCTCATACATCATAATTCCTGCGGATACGGCGGCATTTAAGGATTCTGCCTTTCCGTTCATGGGAATTATAATAAGCTTATCTGCGTTTTTAAAAACGAAATCCGAAACACCGTTTCCTTCGTTTCCTATTACGATAACGGTTTTGCCTGATATGTCAGCGGAATATAAATCCTCGCTCTTTTCAGACAAAGCTCCGGCTACGGTTTTATATCCGTTTTTCTTAAACTCGGAAAAAACTTCTTCCGTTACGGCGTCCTTTGCGATTGCCACATTGAAAACCGAGCTCATGGTGGAGCGTATAACCTTGGAATTGAATAAATCCACACATCCTTCGGAAAGAATAACTGCGGCATCACCTCTTGCATCCGCTGTGCGGATGATTGTTCCGAGGTTACCGGGGTCCTGTACACGGTCAAGATAAACAATCAGGGAAGGCTCCGCCTTTATGATTTCAGAAACCGTAGCGCACTTAGCCTTTGCCACTGCAAGCATATCCTGAGGAGATTCCGTATCGGTAATTTCCGAATAGGTTTTCTTATCCGTTGCAAAAACCTTTATGCCATCGGGAAAAGAAGCTTCTGCATCCTCACGGCAGATTACATAGGAAATTTCAGCCCCGTTTTCTATGGCATCCATAACGCTCCGTCTGCCCTCGATGATAAATTCACCGCTTTTTTCGCGGAAGGAACGCTTTGAAAGCTTTTTTATATTTTTAATTTTATCGTTGGTTGGAGAGAGAATAATCATTTTAATATCCTCCTTGATGAAAAAAGGAACTGTATGAAACAGTTCCTTAATTTCGCTTAAATATTAGAGAGCGCTCTTAGCCTTAGCAACGAGTTCTGCAAAAGCAGCGGGATCGTTGATAGCGATTTCGGAAAGCATCTTTCTGTTAAGAGCGATGTCAGCCTTCTTAAGACCGTTCATAAATCTGGAATAGTTTATGTCGTTCATCTTGCAAGCTGCGCTGATTCTGGTGATCCAGAGTCTTCTGAAATCTCTCTTTCTTAACTTTCTTCCGATATAAGCATAATCAAGTGCCTTCATTACAGACTGCTTTGCAACTCTGTACTGCTTGGAACGTGCACCGATGTAGCCTTTAGCCATTTTAAGAACTTTTTTGTGTCTCTTCTTTGCGCTTAATCCGCCTTTAATTCTAGCCATTTTCTAGTCCTCCCTGTCTTATTTGTAAGGAATAAGGGTCTTCATTACCTTTGCGTTGGAAACGCTGCAGTAACCGCCCTTTCTGAGTCTTCTTTTTCTCTTTGTGGTCTTCTTGTTCAATATATGGCTCTTAAAAGCCTTTCCGCGCTTGATTTTACCGTTTTTGGTGAATCTTAAACGCTTTGCCGCGCCTCTGTGTGTCTTAATCTTGGGCATAGTTATTAACTCCTCTCAGTAAGATTTTTATACATAAGCATTTCTGCTTTTTGCCTTATTTCTTTTCGAAGGGTGCAACAATCATAAACATGTTACGACCTTCTAATTTGGGCTTCTTTTCTACGTTACCGTAGTCCTTGAGTGTTTCTTCAACTCTCTCAAGAAGCTGAGTTCCCAATAAAGAATGATTTACTTCACGGCCTCTGAAACGGATAGTAACCTTAAGTTTATCGCCGCCGGTTAAAAACTTTTTGGCATGGTTCATCTTTGTTTCAAAATCGTGTGTGTCGATGGAAGGAGTCATCTTGATTTCCTTTGTATCAACAACGTGCTGGTTTTTACGGTTTTCCTTTTCCTTCTTCATCTGGTCGAAGCGGTATTTACCGTAGTCCATAATTTTGCAAACCGGGGGATCTGCGTTGGGTGACATAAGAACAAGGTCAAGCTCTTTTTCGTCAGCTAATGCCTGTGCCTCTGTAATGTCAAGTATGCCAAGCTGTTCGCCCTCACTACCGATGAGTCTTACGCTCTTTGCGGTAATTTCTTCATTGATCATCAATTCCTTGATACTGATAAAAAACACCTCCGAAAAATTAAAAAATCTGCGGACAGAATGCTGCCGCAGAAAAATACACATAGGAAAAAATCCTCA
>JAZRHF010000152.1:0-3122 GCA_045644565.1 Clostridia bacterium
GGACAAAGTGAAGTTAAGTTTGCCACTGCACCGCAAGGTACAACTTCACTGACGAAGTCAACTTCACTCAATTTATTGAACTTCACTTGCCCACCGGGCAAACTTAGTTGGAAAGCGTAAGCATCGCTACGCTTTCCACATGGTGCGTGTATGGGAACATATCAAAAGGAGTTACCTTTTCCACCTTATAGCCGTGTTCTGTCAAGTATTTAGAATCCCTGGCGCAGGTTGCAACGTCGCAGGAAACGTAGACAATTCGCTTTGGCTTCATTTCGGAAATCGCTGAAAGAAGTTCTTCTCCGCAGCCCTTTCTCGGCGGATCAACCACAACCACATCCGCCTTTTCTCCGCCTTTTATAAGTGCAGGTGCCACCTTTTCGGATTCGCCTTCGTAAATCTCGGCATTGGTTATTCCTGCCCGCTCTAAGCTGAATCTTGCAGATTTTACCGCCGAAGGCACAATCTCAACGCCGATAACCTTTTTTGCCCCTTTGGAAAGTGCCGCAGTTATTGTTCCTGCACCGCAATAAAGGTCAAAAACCGTTTCCTTACCCGTAAGATTACAAAGTTTTACTGCCTTGTTATATAAATGCTCCGTAAGGAATTTATTAACCTGGAAAAAGGAATCGGGATAAATATCAAAATCCGTTCCGCAAAGACGATCGGTAATATAGTTTTTGCCGTAAACCGTTATGGACTTTTCTCCCAAAATGGTGTTTGTGTGCTTTTCGTTTATGTTAAGCACAATCCCTGCCACTTTTTCATTTTTAAGAAGCGGAACAAGACCTTTAAGATCAATTTTTTCCGTTGCTATGATTATCAAAAGAATTTCTCCCGTAAGAGAAGATACTCTTGTATATATATGGCGGACAATGCCCCGTTTTTCCGTGGGCTCATAGGGCAAAATATTTTTTTCTTTAAGGTAAGAAAGTGTAATTTCCGTCACCCTTTTTGCCGATTCATCCTGTATGATGCAATGGGGCACTTTAACCTTTTCGTTGGTCCTTGTTTTATACATTGCCTGAACATAGTCGTTTGATACCGGCATCTGATTTTTATTACGATAGCCCGTTTCTTTATCGGTTACGGTTTCGTCCACATTCACATCAATTCCCGCAATTTTACGAAAAGCATTTTTCACCTTGTCCTGCTTAAAATATTTTCTCTCCGATTCTGACATATGCATAACGGCACAGCCACCGCACTCATAAAAGTGAGGGCAAATGGGCTCTGTTCTTTCTTTTGAAGGCGTGAGTATTTCCATACACCTTCCGTATGCAAAGGTTTTACCCGGTTTCACTATACGGCAAAGGATATAATCTCCCCTTACGGTGTTCGGGATAAACACGGGATATGAGCCTATTCTTCCCACTCCCGCACCCTCGGAAGTATAGCCGTCTATATACATTCTGAATTCGTCGTTTTTATTAATTTCCATAAAATCCGCCTCTTTTTATAATTAATTCATTTTACCACAAAAAACGGATTTTGCCAACAATTTTTACAATATTTTTACTTTTCCCTTGATTCTTTACAAAAATCGGTTATACTGTTATTATAAAGCAAATGTTTTGAAAGGATTGATTTTATGGATATCGGTTACAAAAACAAATCCGGTTGGGAAAATGCCGACCAGGGTGCAGTTTTCGATTTTGCCGAAGGATATAAGGAATTTTTAAACAGCGGAAAATCAGAACGTGAGGTTATAAAAGAGGCTCTCAGAATCGCGAAAAACGAAGGTTTTACCGATCTTTATGCGAAAGAACAGCTTCTTCCCGGTGACAAGGTTTATTCCGTCAACAGAGAAAAGGGCTTAATGCTTGCGGTTATCGGAAAAGAACCCTTAAGAAAGGGATTTAATTTGGTGGGTGCTCATGTTGACTCTCCCCGTCTTGACTTAAAGCCCAATCCAATCGTTGAAGAGGGCGGTCAGGCATTGATGAAAACCCATTACTACGGCGGAATCAAAAAGTACCAGTGGACCTCAATTCCCCTGGCACTTTCCGGTGTTGTCATAAAGAAAGACGGAACCAAAATTGATGTTTCCGTGGGCAATGATTCTGACGATTTCTGCTTTACCATTTCAGATATTCTTCCTCACCTTGCAGGAGATCAGATGGGAAGAACGCTGTCAAACGGCATTGCAGGCGAAGACCTTACGGTTTTAATCGGTGGTATTCCTCTGGTCGAGGGTGATTCTTCCAGCGTGAAAAAAGCAATTTTAACCATTCTCCGCGACGAGTATAACATTGAGGAAGAAGAATTTTTAACCGCAGAGCTTGAATTCACTCCTGCTTTCCCCGCAAAGGACGTTGGCTTTGATAAAAGCTTTATCGGCGGTTATGCTCAGGACGACAGAGTTTGTGCCTATGCCGCACTTCAGGGAATACTGGACATTCATGCTCCCGAGAAAACTGCCATCTGTCTCCTTGTAGACAAGGAAGAGGTTGGCTCAATGGGCGTTACCGGTATGAAGTCAAGATATTTCGAAAACACCATTGCCGATATGATTGATATGTCCGACGAATATTCCGACCTTTATGTGCGTCACGCTTTTTCAAACTCCATTTGCCTTTCTGCCGATGTTTGTGCCGCATTTGACCCTAACTTCCCCTCTCCCTTTGAAAAACAGAACACTCCCTTTGCGGGACACGGCATTTCATTTATGAAATACACAGGCGCCAGAGGTAAGTCAGGTTCCTCAGATGCAACAGCAGAACTTTTCTCTTCCGTTGTTCGTGTAATGAACGAAAACAATATCTCCTGGCAGACAGGCGAGCTCGGAAAGGTTGATGCAGGCGGTGGCGGAACAATAGCACAGTACACCGCAAACCTCAACATGGATACTATCGATGCAGGTGTTCCCGTACTTTCAATGCATTCCCCCTTTGAGGTTGTTTCAAAGCTTGACTTATACGAAACCTACAGAGCATACAGAGCTTTTTATCAGAGTAAAATAAAATAATTCAAAGCGGTGTCTGAGACACCGCTTTTTCGCACTATACAAATAAATACATATAAATATATCTATAATAATCCCAACAATAAAAGGCGGCTTTTGCCGCCTTTTATTAAAACAGCCAAGAAGGCATTGTTCTGTTACCTTTTTCCTCTTCCTTGGG
>JAZRHF010000153.1:0-28276 GCA_045644565.1 Clostridia bacterium
TCTTGGTATAATATAGTAAAAGGAGGCGATTTTATGAAAAAATTATTATCGGTAATTTTATGCTTTATTTTATTATCTGCCTTTATAACCGTAAATGCATCCTGGGAAAAGACAGGCTGGTTCGGCGATGGCGTAACCTACCATTACAGCAGTGAAACGGGAATATTTACCGTTGAAGGAACGGGCGTTGCCACACGATATGAAAATCAGGAAACAGGCGAAGGCTTTACGAGCATGGAATATGCCGAATTTATGAACAATTCCTGGCGAATCCGTGAGGTCAGAATAGGCGAGGGCATAACCGAGCTTTACCACAGCCTTTTCTGGCGCTTTACCGATATTTCCAAGGTAACACTTCCTTCTACATTGAAAGTAATTGACGGAGATGTGTTTTACTATAATAAATCCTTAACTGAAATTACCCTTCCCGACGGACTTGAAAAAATAGGCAGTGAAGCCTTTGCCGAATCGGGAATTACAAAAATAAATCTTCCCGAGGGCTTAAAGGAAATCGGTTACCGTGCCTTTTACAATACGCCCTTAACGGAAATTTATATTCCTGCAAGTGTGGAAAAAATTGACTATCTTGCCTTTGGTACGGAAACGAGAACGCTTGAAAAAATTACGGTGGATGAAAATAATCCTTATTTCACATCCCTTGACGGTGTACTGTATAATAAGGATATGACTAAAATAATCTGCTATCCTTCGGGCAAAAAGGATTTGGCATTTACACTTCCCGAATCCGTTAAAACGGTTGGTGAGTTTGCCTTTTTATACAGTAATCTTGTGGAGATAGACATAAACGAGGGCGTAGAATTAATTGAAAGCTCGGTTTTCGACTTTTCAGACAAGCTGGAAGTAATAAATCTTCCCTCCACGGTCAAAAAAATTCAGGGGATAACGGAAGTTCCGAGCGTTAAAAAGCTCACCATTCCCGAAAACGTGGAGAATTATCGTGGCGGATGGTCGGAAACCCTTGTTGACACCGTGCATAAGGGAGACCTTGTAAAAGATTTCTCCTGCTACTGCGGAAGATATCACCATCACAGCGAAAGCTTCACTTGGTGGGATAACCCCGGCTCGGCCCGTCTTTGTCAGAAACTAATCGATGCTCCCGATATCTGGGCAGAAGGGGAGATAAATAAGGCGAAGGAAGAAGGAATCCTTCCCGAAAGCTTAAATTACGGCTATAAAAGCCGAATAACAAGGGCAGAATTTGCAGAACTTGTTGTGACGATGACGGAAAAAGCGGTTGGACACTCCCTTCCTTTGGCGGAAGAAAACTTTGCCGACACCCATAATAAATTTGTTTCCAAGGCAAAGGCGGCAGGGCTGGTTACAGGCAGAGATTCGGGACTTTTCTCCCCCGGAAGCTATGTAACAAGAGAAGAAATTGCGGTAATGCTTCTTCGTACCATTGACTACATTGAAAAAGAAAAGGGCTTATCCCTTATTGAAAAGTCAGATACCGTTGACAAAAAATACTCCGACCGTGACAAGGTTTCACCCTGGGCAGTTAATGCTGTATCCACATTTAACAAGGCAGGGGTAATTAAGGGCACAACCAACACCACCATCAATCCGAAAGGTACCGCAATGGTGGAAGAAGCGGTAATCATGGCATTAAGAGTTTACGAAATAGTCACAAAACAGTAATTGAACTATCAGACTGCGGCATATATAATATAGAAAGAAAAAGAAAGGGCGGTTTTATGAGAAAACTTATTTTGTTCATATTGATTATGGCTTTGCTTTTAACCGGTTGTGTGAGTCGTGTGACAGAAAAACCTGTTGATGATCCCATTGACAACCCCATTGATAACCCTGTTGACGAACCAATCGAAAATCCCGCAGATGAGCACGAAGATGAGCCTATCGATGCTCCCGCAGATGAGCCCGTTGACGAGCCTCTAAAAGAACCCGTGGTTGAGCCTTCCGTTGAGCCTGATGAGATAAATTCCCTTCCAAACGACAATAATGGCTGGGGATTTGTGAAGAAAAAAGGTGCCTTTCCCGAATTCACCAAGGGTCAGATGGATATGATGGCGAAATACAACTGCATATATTTTGGAAATACAGAGGAAAAAGTTTTGTACTTAACCTTCGACGAGGGATATGAAAACGGATATACAGGTGTGATTCTTGACACCTTGAAAGAAAAGGGTGTACCTGCTACATTTTTCATAACAGGACCCTATCTTGAAAAAAACAGAGATTTAATAGGAAGAATGGTAAATGAAGGGCACATCGTTGGAAATCACACGGTAAATCATCCCAATATGCCCTCAAAAGGCACAAAGGAAGCCATGCAGGAGGAAATATTAAATCTTGACAGAAGATTTTACGAGCTTTACGGTCGCCACATGACTTACTTCCGTCCTCCCGAGGGAGCATACAGCGAAAGAAGTTTAGCAGCCACAAATGACTTGGGTTATAAAACCGTGCTCTGGAGCTTTGCTTACAAGGATTGGGAAACGGACAATCAGAAGGGTGCGGACTATGCCTTTGATAGCGTTATGCCCTACCTTCACAACGGTTGTGTAATACTTTTACACGCCGTATCAAAGGATAACACCGAGGCTCTCGGCAGAATTATTGATGCGGCAAGAGAAGAAGGCTATGTTTTCAAATCTCTGGATGAATATAAATATTAATCATTAACAAAAATTGAATGAGTTAAAAATCACGCTTCGGTTATACTAACAGCGAACGGAGCGTGATTTTTTTGAAGAAAAAACTTGCACTTATTTTATCCGCCCTGACGCTTTTTTATGTGGGGGCGGATTTTGAATTTGACAGAAGCATTTCCGCTTCGGGACACATAGATAAACATGAATATGTTTTAGGCGGAAACGTGGTTGGAATAAAGCTTTATTCCAAGGGACTTATCTGTGTTGATTTCGGAAATGTGGGAGATAAAAATCCCTCTTTGGAAGCGGGAATTAAAATAGGGGATATAATTCTTTCGGCAAACGGAAAGGAAATCGAAAGCACAAAAGATTTTGAAAAAATCGTGAGAAATTCAGATTCTCCCATAGAGATAGTAATTGACAGAAACGGGGAAGAAATTCAAACGGCAATAACTCCCGTAACGGATGCGGGAGGCATAAGGCGTGTCGGTCTTTGGGTGCGGGACAGCATCGGCGGTGTAGGAACCGTCACTTTTACCGATGGGACAAAAGGTGAAATGGTGAGCCTCGGACATTCTGTTACAGATTCCGATTCCGGAAGGAGCTTCAATGTGGGAAAGGGCTATATTACCGACTGCGAAATAGTGTCAATAACCAAAAGCGAAAAGGGAGCACCGGGGGAAATCGTAGGTAAATTCAAGGAAGATGAAAAAATTTACGGCTATATAACAAAAAACACCGATGGGGGACTTTTTGCAAACTCAAGCGGAATTGCACCTGATGAAGAATTTCGTATAAAGGTGTCTCCCAAGGAGGAAGTTAAAGAAGGTGCGGCTCTTTTGTACACGGAAATCGGGGGAGAAGGCGTTATGCCTTATGCCGTGGAAATTAAAAAAACCTTCGGCGGAAAAAGCGATATGATAGTTACCGTCACAGACGAAAGACTTTTAGCCCTGACGGGAGGAATTGTTCAGGGTATGTCAGGTTCCCCCCTGGTTCAAAACGGTAAACTCATCGGAGCTGTAACCCACGTTTTTGTAAACGACCCGACAAAAGGGTATGGGATATTTATTGAAAATATGCTCATCGAAGCGGAGAAAGTTAAATAAAAAGCTCGTCTGCCATTGCAGATGAGCTTTTTATTTGTGATTTTAAACTGTTGTAACCTTGAAAAGTTTATGGTATAATGAAGAATATAACTAAAGGGAAGATAAAAGGAGCGTTAATATGATTGGCAGACATATTTTAACGGATAAAAATCACTTTATGGCAGAAACTGAGATATTTAAGGGGAATATGGTTTCCCGTGCAAACACCTTGAAAATAAGCGAGGAAGCAAAGTCCTTTAAGGGCTTTGGTGTTGCCTTGACAGGTTCATCCTGCTACAACTTAAATGCTATGGACAAAGAAAAAAGACAGGCATTTCTTAAAACAATTTACGGAAAAAACGGACTTGGACTTTCCGTGGCAAGATTAACAGTCGGAGCAAGTGACTATTCTGCTTTTGTTTATTCCTATGACGATGTTCCTTTTGATACTGAGCTTAAGCATTTTTCAATCGGGCGTGACGAGGAATATATAATTCCCATGATTAAAGAAATTCTTGAAATAAATCCCGATTTATTCCTTTATGCATCGCCCTGGAGTCCTCCCGGTTGGATGAAAACAGGGGGAAGCATGTGCGGCGGATATATGCGGGAAGAATTTATCGGAGTTTATGCAGACTACATTATAAAATTCCTTAAGGCTTATGAAGAAAAGGGGATTAAAATTTCTGCCCTGACACCTCAGAATGAGCCCGGTACTGACCAGAACGGACAAATGCCTGCCTGTATCTGGCACCCCGAAACAGAAGCAAAATTTATAAAGATTCTTAAAAATAAGCTTACCGAAAACGGGCTTCCCGTTGAAATATGGATGCACGACCACAATTTTTCCGACACGGAAAAGGTGCTCTGGTCACTTCGCAATATTGAAGGATTAAAAGAAGCGGTAAGCGGTGTGGCGTTCCACTATTATGTGGGAACCATTGAAGAAACCCTTAAAATAAAAAGAGAATTTCAGGATCTTTCACTTAACTTTACAGAGGGTGGGCCGAGGCTTTATGACAAATATGACTCCGACTGGTGCAAGTGGGGTGTTATGATTTCCAAGGCAATAAAGTGCGGATACAACTCTTTTACGGGATGGAACCTGATGCTGGATGAAAGAGGCGGTCCCAATGTGGGTCCCTTCCTTTGCGGAGGTCTTATAACCCGTAACTCGGTAAGCGGAGAGCTTTCTTTCAGCGGTCAGTATAAGGCATTGTGGCACATAGCTAAATACATAAACGAAAATTCTTTAATTTATCCCGTTTATGTGGGAGAGGAATATAATCTTTCCATGGGAGGATTTCCTGCATCAAACATGGAAATCGAAGGATTTATGATTGATAACGGCGACGGAAAGAAGATATTTGTTTTGATAAATCCCAACGGCGATAAAAGGCAGATTCAGTTTAATCTTGATGGCGACTGGTGGTATGGAGAGTTGTCGCCCGACAGTATATCAACTATTATAATTGAGTGATTTTCATAAATCTTTTCGGTAAAATATGCATTGCTGTAAGAAGCGATTAAGGAGAATATTATGGCAACTTATTATGTAGATTTCGATTCAAAGCTTTTTGGTAACAACGGTCTTGATGAAAAAACTCCGGTTACAAGCCTTTCGGAGCTTGAAATAGTGCCGGGAGACACGGTACTTTTTAAAAGAGGAACTTTTAAAAGAGGTAATTTAGATGCCATTTGGGGCGAAAAGGGAAACCCGGTAAATTACGGTGCTTACGGCGAAGGGGAAAATCCCATATTCTCAGGTTCTGCCGACTTTTCATCTCCCGATTTATGGGTTGAAGAAAAGGAAAACATCTGGCGATATGCGGGAAGCGAGACGGACGAACCCTGCAACATAATTTTTGACAACGGAAAATCCTGCGGAAACCTCCGCTGGAATTTATCCGATCTTAAAAATCAGGGCGAGTGGTTTGATGCCGACCTGGGAAATTCGGAATTGAAACGCTATAAAAGGATCTCCCGATACGAGTGGGAAGAAAAAATACCGCCCGAAGGCTATAAAAGACCGCTTTACATCTATTCTGTGGGAAATCCCGGTGAGGTTTATACCCATATCGAGTGCGCACTTTACGGAAAATTTGCTCTTTGCTGGGCAAACTATGCAACATTCAGCGACTTGACATTTATAAACAGCGGCGTTCACGGAATAAAGGGCGATTTCGAAATTACGGTACAGCGATGCGAGTTTCATTTTTTGGGCGGTGCTGTTTTCAGCAAAGGGCAGAGAATAAGGCTTGGAAACGGCGTTGAGGCGTGGCAGCATATGGGGGATATAACGGTAAAGGACTGCCTTTTCAATAACATTTACGACTCCTGCCTGACGCATCAGGGCTTTGCAGGCACAACTCCTGCAAAGAATGTTCATTATGATCATAATCTTTTTATGAATTACGGAATGGCGGCATACGAGGTGAGGGACTGTATTCCGATAGATGCCACGTTTACGGATAATATCTGCATCAATGCAGGTGGCGGATTTTCGCCACAGGGGGAAGAAGCGCCGAGAATGTCGGAGATATGGCCCTTCCCCATGGGGCATCACATTTTCCTCTGGCGAATGGCTAAAAAGACGGAAAGCCCTGATGCAGGTATTGAGATTAAGCGTAACATTTTCTATAATGCAGAAAACGGTGCGGCAATTTTTTCCTTTATCTTGAAAGCACCCGAAAGTCAGCTTTTTATTGACGAAAACACATACTATACCAAATCTTGCGAGCTTTTGAACCGATTCGGGGATAAGAGCTATAAAGCCTCCGAATTTGAACTTTTCAAAGCCGAAACGGGACTTGAAAGAAAGGGCAAATATGAAAAAACTGACATAAGAAAAGCAGTTTCCCGCTGGTATAAAGAGTGCGGCAAGGGCGAATTTACTGACGATATGGCAGAATTTTACGGAATATAAAAATTAACAAAAAAGGAATGTGAAATTTCACATTCCTTTTTTCATTTTTGTGTTTTCGGGGTTTCGATTTCTATAAACAGAGTATCTTTATATTTTTCCTTCACTTCATCGGAAAATTTAAGGTCGGTAACAAGGGCATCAATTTCAGAAAGGTCCGAAAGTATTCTGCTTCCCGTAACATCAAGCTTTTTATGGTCGATGAGGAAAATGCTTTTTTCCGAAGAATCAATCATCGCTCTGTGAAGGTCAAGATAAACTCCGTCGTAAATCTTCCCGTCTTCCGATATTCCTCCGGTGGAGAAAAAGGCAAGGTCCGCATGATAGCTTTTCGCCTGAAAGGCGGCATCAATTCCGCCTGTTATGTAAGGGGCTTCAATTATATCCCCTCCGAGACAGATGCATTTAACTCCGCTTTCGCTTAAATAAGATATTAAATTTAAGTTGTTTGTGATAACCTTAAGGTTTTTAACGTTTTTTATATATTGTCCTATGTACTGTGCGGTGGTAGAGCCGTCAATAAAAATCGTCATTCCTTCTTTTACAAACTCCGATGCCTTTTTTGCAAGAAGTCTTTTCACCGGGCGCATTTTGTGATAGCGGAAAACAAGGGGAGTGCCTTTGGACTTTACAAGCTCCGCCCCTCCGTAGTGGCGGGTTATGAGCTTTTTCTTTTGCAAATCGTTAAGGTCACGGTTTATGGTGGCGGTGCTGTAATGAAGCTCGTCGCACAAATACTTAACCGTCACATAGCCTTGTTCCTTTATTATCCCGAGGATTGTATCAATTCTTTTTTCGGACATAAAGCTCTCCTTTTGATAAAAAATGATAAATTGTCAATAAAACAAACATATCTTGATAAATTTTGATAATTTGCTATAATTATACAAGTTCCTGCGATTATTGTCAAGAGGTGTACTATGAAAGATTTAACAAAAGGAAATATATATAAAACATTTTTAATATTTGCAATTCCCATGGTGCTTTCGGGAATTCTTTCCCAATGCTATCATGTGGTAAATACGATTATAGCGGGAAAGCTTCTCGGAGAGGGGGCATTAAGCGCAATAGGTGCGATTACGCCCGTTGATACCTTTATAAATTCTGTTTTCTGGGGATACGGCGTGGGAGTGGGCGTTTATATAGCCCATCTTTTCGGAGCAAAGGAATACTACCGAATGAAATGTGTCATCGTGAACAATTCCCTGATGCTTTCGGGAATCATCGCTGTTATGTCCGTGTTTTTTATAATATTCCGAGGTGCGGTTATGGACTTTTTCAAAGTGGATGAAGCCGTTCTTTCCGAATGTATAAGCTATTTCACCATTTCAATGGCAGGTAAAGTAGCCGTTCTTTTCAGCATAAACGCCGTTCAGATAATAGTTGCTATGGGGGACAGCGCATATCCATTGTATATGTCCATGCTTTCAACGCTTTTAAATATCGGTCTTGGCTCCGGATTCATTGTGTTTTTCAATATGAACGCATCCGCCCTTGCACTTGCTAATGTTATATCCTACACTACCGTGGGAGTTTTATATATCATAAAAATAGCATCCTGCTTCAAAAAGCTGGGCGTCGACCAAATGAAAATTAAAAAAAGAAGCGACGGAGTTATTACGGCGGCAAGATATTCTGCTTTTTCCTGCCTTCAGCAGGCGTCGATATACTTTGCGGGAATTGTACTTTCTCCTATGGTAAATAACATCGGAACTGCCGCGGCGGCAAGCTATATTGTTTCCCTCAGGGTGTATGATATCAACGCGGTGCTTTATCAGAATTCATCGAAAACTCTCGCTACCTATACGGCACAATGCTTCGGAGCGAAAAAGTACGAAGGAATAAAAAAGGGCATAAAGGTTGCGGTATTGCAGTCCTTTGTGTTTGTTCTCCCCCTAATTCTTGTATCAAGCTTTTGTGCTCCCTGGGTTTCGGGATTATTCCTGCCTCAGGATGCATCGGCAGATGCGGTTACATACACAGTAAACTTTTTAAGATGGGGACTTCCCTTTATATCAATAAATGTGGTGGCAAATCTCTATCACAACTATTTCAGGGGAATAGGTTATATGTCGGCACTTTTTGTTACAACAGTGAGCGGAAGTGCGGCAAGAATTATTGCAAGCTTTATTTTAATTCCCTACTTCGGAATTTACGGCTATTATGCAGGCTGGATAATAGCCTGGCCCGTAGATGCATTGGTTGGTTTGGGATATTATCTGTTCTCAAAACGGTGCAAAGCATTAAGGTGAAAAAAGGATTCAGGCAATCTGCCTGAATCCTTTTTAATTATAACAACTGGAAATCTGTGCTTAAGAGGTCATTATTTACCTCTTCGCAGAGGAGTGAATGGTCGATTGATGAAACCTCATAGCCTTCCTTGGGAGAGTGAAGCTCAAAAACTTCGATTACGTTGTCTTTATCCTTTAAGAGTTCACCGGGAAGGTATAATGTTCTCTGGGGGCCTACATCCCAGAAACGACCTAAGTTAAAGCCGTTTACGAAAACGCAGCCCTTTCGCCAATTACCCATATCGACGAAGGTATCAACGCCTGCTTTTGCATCAAATGTACCCTTATAGAAGCAGGGCTTATCGGTTTTTATGATGCCCTTTTCATACTTAAGACCGGATAAATCCTTTAAGGGGAGACAGCTTATGGTAAAGCGCATATTGTTTGCGTAGTTGTAAAGGAAAGAACCATCGGCGTTTTCGATTTTTACTCTTACGGAGCCGAGGATTCCCTTATAGTCGTAAATTCTGTGACCGTAGTTGATTCTTCCCATATTTTCAACAAGGATGGTAAGAACGCTTCCGCCTTCCTTTACACGGAAGGTAATGTCGGGATTTTCCGCATCACGAAGGTGAGTGCCTATATATTTACCGTCGATGTAAACTGTTGCTCTGTCAGCAAGACCGTCAATTATAAGGTGACGGACACGGTCATCGGTATAGCGGATTTCGGAATTGTATGAGATAAAGCCGTAGTCCTGATCCAAGTCTTCCATACAGATGGTGCGGTTTGCCTTTACGGTTTTTGTCGCAAGGTTTTCGATATTTTCAAAAAGAGGAGCTGATTCAGTAAGCTGAATTTTCTCTATTGTCTGTGCTTCGTAGAAGGGGTCGATATGCTCTCTTTTTTCTTTGCCTAAAAATTCGTCCAAAACATCTCGGAGAGCGTAATATTTCTTTGTGGGAGTTCCTTCCTCGCTTATGGGAGCGTCATAGTCATAGCTCGTCATAAGGGGAGTGTAGGCGGTGTTGCCTACGCTGTGGAGTGCACCTGATGTAAACTCAAAATTAGTTCCGCCGCAGAACATATAAAAGTTTACACAAACGCCCATTTCCAATGCCTTTTTGAAATATTCAGCCATCTTAACGCCGTCGCCGCCTTTGTAGAACTTACGGCCCCAGAACTGAATCTGTCCTGTCCATGCTTCACCGCTCATAAGGGGCTTATCGGGCTGAAAAGCACGGAGCTTTTCAAACTGTGGGATAGAACCGGGGTCTGCACCGTGGTCAATACCGTTCCAGTTATCGGCAAGAGTTCCGTTTATGTATTTGAAATCGTCAACGCCGTTGGCGCTTACAAAGGGAACGTCGATGTTTTCGTTTCTGTAAAAGTCGCAAAGTGCCTGAAGATATTCCAAATCGTCACCGAAGGAGCCGTATTCGTTTTCAAGTCCCACCAAAATTACGGGGCCTCCGTTGGTGTGAAGGTAGGGACGGATTTTTTCGCAAAGCACCTTATTGTATTCGTTTGCCGCTTCCATATAGCCGGGATCGCTTGAACGGACACAAATTGTTCTGTCCTTTAAGAGCCAACTGGGAAGACCGCCCATTTCCCATTCACCGCAAAGGTAGGGGGAGCAACGGAGAATTACTTTAAGGTCGCACTTTTGACAAAGCTCCAAAAAGAGCATAAGATTAGCTCTGCCGTCAAAGCAATATTCGCCGCGTTTTGGCTCTGTTAAATTCCAGGGAACGTAGGTGGTAACAGCGGTAAGTCCAAAATCCTTCATAAGGCGAAGTCTTCTTTCCCATCCGCCGGGAAGAGTTCTGAAATAGTGGAAGTCACCGCTGACCAAGAAAAATTTTTCGCCGTCTAAATATAAGCCGTCTTTTTTTATCTCAACGGTTTTAGCCATAAAAACACATCCTTTTTATAAAGATAGTAACATTTTACCATAGGTGAAATGGGGTGTCAAGTGTACGGATGTTGCTTTTTTTGAAAATTCTGTCGAACGAAAAATGGTAAAAAATGGTAAAAAGTTCTTGCAAAAATTGGTAATTTATGGTAAAATGCAGTTACAGACAAAAATACATAGAATTTTGAAATTAAAGTATGAAAGGATGTTTAAAATGAGTGAAAAGGTGAAGGTTTTGGTAATTGATGACAATCGTGAGGTAACTGAAGGAATAGAGGAATATCTTAAAACCTCAGGCGAAAAGGACATAGAACTTGTAGGGTTTTCGGGAAACGGAAAGGACGGGCTTGAAAAGATAAGCCTCCTTTCTCCCGATGCAATAGTTCTTGACATAGTAATGCCCGTCCTTGACGGAATAGGTGTACTTAAGGCACTTTCAAGAGCAGAGAAGAAGCCGGCCGTAATCATACATTCGGCTCTTTCGGGAAATTATGTGTCAAATATGGTATCTCTTTACGGAGCGGACTATTATATGACGAAGCCCGCTTCCTATGAAACTCTTTTTGAAAGAATAAAAATGCTCTGCAAACCTTCTGCATCTGAAAATAACGGGGAAGATAACGGAGCAAAAGCCCTTGAAATGAAAGTGACGGGAGTTATTCACAATGTAGGAATTCCTGCAAATATAAAGGGCTACGGCTATCTCAGAGATGCCATTATGATGACGGTAAAGGACACAGAAATGATGCACGCCGTTACAAAACAGCTCTATCCCGAGGTTGCAAAGCGACACAAAACAACCTCTTCAAGGGTTGAGAGAGCAATCCGTCACGCTATTGAGGTTGCCTGCACAAGAGGTAACGAAGAATTTTTCTACAAGCTTTTCGGTTATACAGTAAGCACATTAAAGGGCAAGCCCACAAACTCCGAATTTATCGCATTGATTGCAGATAAATTAAGGCTTGAAATGAACGTTTGCTGATTAAAAAAATTTAGTATTCTCTTGCTTTTTTTGACAAGATGTGTTAGTATATAAATAATAACCGCTAAGGCGGAAAAAGGAGAGGGTATAAATGTTTTTAAACGCGTACAAAAAAGCACTGGATGTCATTATGAAGAAGCCTATCAGGCTTTGGGGACTTTCCCTTATGAGCGCATTGCTTACAGGTATTACCTATGCAATATGCGGAATAATTCCGGCACTTGCTATCGCAGTGGTTTATATTATCACTTGCGGTATGGCTAAGGTTTACCTTGATGGTTTGAAGGGCTTGGATGTAGAAAGCGAACAGCTTTTCTACGGTTTTGCCAATAAGCCTGTAAGAGTAGCAGGCGCTCTTGCCTGGAGAGATCTTTGGCTTTTGATTTGGTCAATGGTTCCCATTGCCGGACCTATCATTGTGATAGTTAAGGCTTACCAGTATCGCTTCGTTCCTTACATCGTTATGACAAGAAGTGATGTTACGGCAACTGAAGCCTTAAAGCTTTCTATGAAGAAGACAGAGGGCAAGAAGATGGATATGTTCCTTGCAGACCTTTGCTTTGCTGCAGGCATATTTGTTGTATGCTTAGTACTTACAATTTTGGCAATTATCCCCTATATTGGCGTTATATTCAGACTTGCACTTTTCATCGTGCTTGTTTTGATCGGTGCTTTCTCGGGAATTTTCTGTGGTCTTTATCAGGCTTCCTTCTATGAGGAAGATGCACCTGCTAAGACAGAAGCTCCTGAACTTACAGAAGCTCCTGCCGCTGCAGAAGTTTAATAGCATAAAAAAGTCTCCGTCAACGGCGGTGCTTCTTAGGGATAAATCGCCCAAAATCCACGATTTTGGCACATTACTGTGTCAAAAAGCCTCGCAACAAGAAAAAAGCAAGGACATCGAGTCCTTGCTTTTTTGCTCAAAAAATCCTGCGGAGTTTTTATCGCATATCCGTCAAGGATTCCTTCGGCTTTTTTTCGTGTCATGCACTCAAAATCGAGAATTTTGTGGTGCATTCGCAGTTTTGGGTTAGGAATTTTTCGTCTTAGAGAAGTTAAAAAACGCAGGCATACTGGCGTATGTCTGCGTTTTTTTACGTACTATCAGCGGAAAATAACAAGCCAAAACCGGCTTCTCCCTAAAAAGCATCGCCGAACGGCGGAGACTTTTTTTATGCACTTTTTAGAGAGTAACACAAGCTATTTGGAACTTTTTTTCGTTTAATTTGACACTTGCGGATATTTGTGGTATTATGATATAATGTATAATGTAAATTTGTTTTTATTTGCAAAAAGTCCTATTAAAGGAGGAAAAGGCTATGAACAAAGAAATCAATGAAATTGCCGAAAGATTAAAAGGGCTTCGCGAAGCTTGCGGTTACACCGTGGAGGAACTTTGCTCCGAGCTTTCTTTTGACGTTGAAACATATAAAGGCTACGAGGAATCGGGAGAGGATATTCCCATAAGCACGGTTTATGCCGTGGCAAATAAATTTGGTGTGGACTTTACCGAAATCATCACGGGAAGAAGCGCCCGCCTTGATACCTATCAGGTGGTGCGTCGTGGCGAAGGTGAGGATATAAAGCGTTATCCCGGTTACCGTTTTGAAGACCTTGCATTCCGTTACAGCGGAAAAATTATGCAGCCGCTCCTTGTAACACTTGATCCTACAGATGAGCCTGCGGCTCTTGTTTCCCATTCGGGACAGGAGTTCAATATGGTTTTGGAAGGTCAGATCGAACTCGTATTTAACGGAAAGTCAATTATATTAAATCCCGGTGATTCTATTTATTTTGATCCTAAATATTTACACGGACAGCGTTGTCACGGTGATATAAAGGCAAGATTTTTAACCGTAATCGCCGAGTAGGAGGAAGTCATGCTTGAGAAATTTTTAGAAAGAACAGAGTTTTCGTCCTACGAGGACTTTAAGGCAAACTACAAGGTTAAAGCTCCCGAAAACTTCAATTTTGCCTTTGATATTGTTGACGGTTGGGCTGAAGAAAAAGGAGATAACAGAGCACTTTTATGGTGCGATGATGAGGGATGCGAAAAGGTTTTCACATTCTCCGATATGAAAAAGCTTTCATCCAAAGCGGCAAACTATTTTAAGTCCCTGGGGCTTAAAAAGGGTGACGTTGCCCTTTTGATACTTCGCCGTCGCTGGGAATACTGGGTTGCGGTAACAGGTCTTATGAAGCTTGGCGTAACCGTTATTCCCGGAAGCTTGCAGCTTACTAAAAAGGACATTGCCTACAGAGTAAATGCGGCAGGTGTTTCTGTGATTTTATCTCTGGAAGATGCTTATGTAAACGAGCAGATTGCCCTTGCGAGACCCGAAATGCCCGGAGTTTTGAACTATCTTATGGTAGGGGATAAAAATATAGAGGGCTGGAAAAACTTCAATGCGGAAATGGAAGCTTTCAGCGATGTATTTGAAAGAAGCAGTGAATCTGCAGGCGGTCGTGACATTATGCAGATTTATTTCACATCAGGCACAACAGGAATGCCCAAGATGGTTATGCATAACTATTTCCATCCCCTTGGCCACATCGTAACTGCGAAATACTGGCAGCAGGTTGAGGAAAATAAGCTTCATATGAGCGTTTCCGATTCAGGATGGGCAAAGTTCGGTTGGGGTAAAATCTATGGTCAGTGGATAGCAGGTGCAACGATTTTTGCTTACGATATGGAAAAATTCGTTCCGAAAAATCTTCTTTCCATGATGGAAAAATATCGCCTTACCACCTTCTGTGCACCTCCCACAATGTACCGCTTTATGCTTCAGGAGGATGTGGCGTCCTACGACTTATCTTCCGTTAAAAACTGGGCAACTGCAGGTGAACCCTTAAACCCCGAAGTATTTAACCGCTGGAAGGAATTAACCGGTGGCGAGATACATACAGGCTTCGGACAGACAGAAGGAACAGTACTTCTTGCAGACTTTAAGTGGGTTACCCCCATTCCCGGTGCAATGGGTAAGCCTTCTCCCATATATGACCTTCGTCTCATTAACGAAAAGGGTGAAGAGTGCGAAACAGGTGAAGAAGGCGAAATCGTAATTTGCGATGTTAAGAATAATCCTCCCGTTGGTCTTTTCGTTGGTTACTACAAAAATGAGGAACAGACGGAGGAGGCTTTAGGCACAGGCAATTACAATCTTAAGGACGTTGCATGGCGTGACAACGACGGATATTATTGGTTCGTTGGAAGACACGATGACGTTATCAAGTGCTCCGGTTACAGAATCGGACCCTTTGAGGTTGAAAGTGCGTTGATCGAGCATCCTGCCGTTGTTGAATGTGCTATTACTGCTGCTCCCGATCCCGTTCGTGGTCAGGTTGTTAAGGCAACTGTTGTTCTTGCAAAGGGCTATACTCCCTCGGAAGAGCTTATCAAGGAACTTCAGAATCATGTTAAAAAGGCAACAGCGCCTTATAAATATCCCAGAATCGTAGAATTTGTGGACGAGCTTCCCAAAACTCTCGGCGGTAAAATTAAAAGAGCGCAGATTCGTAAGGAAAGCGAAGAAAAATAAAATAACAAAACAAAAAAAGACGGTGCTTTGCACCGTCTTTTTTATTTTGTTTTAGTCTACCATGTAGGGCTTAAGCTCTGCAAGTAAGTCTTCGCAATCGTCTGAATGAACGTCAACCTTTATGGGCTTGCTTAAGTCAAGGCTGAAGATGCCCATGATTGATTTTGCGTCAACCACATATCTGGAGGATGACAGGTCGATATCGTAGGGGCATTTATTAACGATGTTAACAAACTCCTTTACGTCAACGATAGAGCTGAGAGCGATGTTAAAAGTTTTCATGAAAAACATCTCCTTTCTCCTATATGATACCACATTTTTTCATTTCAGTCAACATTTTCCCGTCATTTTTGAGTTATTTACAAAATATACTTGTGATATAGCACAAAAAATATCGGGGAAGGAGGGCTCCGTCATGGGCGTTTTTAGAGGTATCGGCTCTGTTTTGTGCCTTTTTGCCATAATTTTTTTATGCATTCTTTCTGCGGCTTTTTTTAATCCCGAGCTGTCTGATTTGCTTAGGGAGACGGGAAGAGAGATAAAGGAAACGATTACGGAATTTTCCGAAAAAGCAACGGTCAATGCCTTTTCGGAGGGGAAATAGTGATAAGGCTCAGTAAGGGGTTTTACATACATTATACTGTTTTTGTTCTTTTTTTGGTATCCTTTCTGTTCGGCACATGGAAAATTACCTTTATGGCGTTTCTGACTGCATTTTGTCATGAATTATGTCATCTTTTTACGGCTCTTTCGCTGAAAGAAAAATGCAAAGGGATTGCAGTGATGCCATACGGATGCCGCCTTTTCACGGCAAAAAGCAAATCGCCCTTAAAGGAGCTTTTGATAGCCCTTTCAGGGCCTTTGTTCAATATAATTATCGCACTGATATTAAAAAGAGGACCTTTATTTGATATAAATTTTGCCATGGCACTTATTAACCTTTTTCCCATAATGCCCCTGGACGGCGGAAGGATTCTTAATGTGTTGCTTGTCTTTGTGACAGGACCCTTTAAGGCAGTTGCCGTAATGAAGAGTATTTCTCTTTTCGGAGGTGGACTCCTTGCGGTTGCAGGGGTTTTTCAGGCAATTCTTACGGGGTTTAATTTATCCTTTTTCACTGCAGGGGCATTTTTGCTTTTTTCGGCAATAACTCAGGGCGGAAGAGAGGATATTTACGCAGGAATTCTGACGGGTGAAAATAAGCTTGATGACGGTGCAAAGCAGGGAAGGGTAATCGTGGCAAGAGAAAGTCTTCCTGCAAGAAAAATCCTGTCGTTCTTTCCTCCGGGTAAATATGCCGTGGTTAAAGTTGTTGATAATAAAGGGCGCATTAAAAAGGAGCTTACGGAGGATGATGTAATAGGGGGGATTATGGGAAAGGGTGCAGGGATAAGACTTTATGAAATAACTTAAAAAGGGCTTGAAAGAAAGTGCTTTTTATAGTATAATAAAGGATAAACTAAAGAAAGAAACGGGGCGAAATCCTTGATGAATCTTGATAAAATATTAAAACGCGTACAAAAGCCCGGAAGATATACAGGCGGAGAATACAACAGCGTTAAGAAAAATCCCGGAGATGTGAAAATCCGCTATGCCTTCTGCTTCCCCGATTCCTATGAAATCGGCATGAGCCATCTTGGTATGAAGATTTTATATCATCTCTTAAACGAAAGAGAAGATACCTTCTGCGAAAGAGTGTTTGCTCCCTGGCCCGATATGGAAGAAGAAATGAAAAAGGAGGGTATTCCTCTTTTCTCTCTTGAAACAAAAACACCCGTGAAGGAATTTGACTTTGTGGGATTCACCCTTCAGTATGAAATGTGCTATACCAACGTGGTGAATATGCTTCTTATGTCGGATATTCCCCTCTATTCAAAGGACAGAGGAGAAGATTGTCCCTTTATTTACGCAGGAGGCTCATGCACCTATAACGGTGAGCCTGTGGCTGACTTTTTCGACTTTTTCTCAATAGGCGAAGGTGAAGAATCAACTCTTGCCTTAATGGATGAATATCTTAAATGGAAAGAAGCGGGAGAAGACAGACAGGGCTTCTTAAAGAGAGTGGCAAAGCTTCCCGGCTTTTATGTTCCCTCATTCTACGATGTGGAATATGATGAAGAAGGACGGATAAAAAGCTTTGAAAAAAATACTCCCGATGCTCCCGATAAGGTGAGAAAGTGTGTAATAACCGACCTTGACAAGGCGTATTATCCCGATAAGATTATTGTTCCTTATATAGATGTTGTTCACGACAGAATAATGCTTGAAATGTTCCGTGGTTGTATAAGAGGATGCAGATTCTGTCAGGCAGGTATGATTTATCGTCCCGTGAGAGAGAAAACTCCCGAAACTCTCCTCCGTCAGGCAGAGGCTCTGATGAAATCCACGGGTTATGAAGAAATGTCTTTGATGTCTCTTTCAACCAGCGATTACAGAAAGCTTGGTTGCTTCACGGAAGAGCTTCTTAATATGACTGAAAAGGAAAAGGTAAGCCTTTCCCTTCCCTCCCTTCGTGTGGATAATTTCTCCCTTGACTTAATGAGCAAGGTTCAGAAAGTAAGAAGAACAGGTCTTACCTTTGCTCCCGAAGCAGGAACACAGCGAATGAGAGATGTTATAAATAAGGGCGTAACGGAAGAGGATTTGTTAAAGAGTGCAAATCTTGCATTTACCGGCGGCTGGACAAGCATAAAGCTTTACTTCATGATAGGTCTTCCCTTTGAGGAGATAACAGACTGCCTCGGAATTGCAGATCTTTCCAAAAAGGTAGTAAGTGAATTTTTCAAAACTTCGCCCGAAAAGGGTAAGCGTCCCATGGTTACAATAAGCGTTTCCTCCTTCGTTCCCAAGCCCTTTACTCCTTTCCAGTGGGCGAGACAGAACGAAATGGAAGAGCTTCGTGAAAAGCAGGTGGCACTTAAGGAAGAGATAAATTCCAAGTTTATAAAATATAACTGGCACGAGTCTACCTTAAGCGTTCTTGAAGGCGTTTTTGCCCGTGGTGACAGAAGACTTTCCAAGGTAATTGAACTTGCTGTTAAAAAGGGTTGCAAGTTTGACGGCTGGGATGAGTTTTTCCTTTCGGAAAAATGGGATGAGGCATTCAGAGAGGCAGGGCTTTCTCCCGAGTTTTACAGAAGAGAGCGTTCCTATGATGAAATTCTTCCCTGGGATAAAATTGATATCGGTGTAACCAAGGAATTTTTAATGAAAGAAAACGAAAATGCAAAAAATGCAATCGTGACACCCAACTGCCGTGAAAAATGCTCCGGCTGTGGTGCATCTTGCTTTAAGGGAGGTGTATGCTTTGAGTAGAATGTGGTTAAGATACGAAAAGGGTGAAGATGCCAAGTATATTTCTCATCTTGACTTTCTTCGTGCAATGACAAGAACCCTTCGCCGTGCCGAAATTCCCGTAAGCTTCTCTCAGGGCTTTAATCCTCACCCCCGTTTAAGCTTTGCGCTTCCCCTTCCTCTCGGCACAACAAGCCTTACGGAACTTATGGAATTGGAAACTGATATGGAAATTGCTCCCGATGAGCTTATTGAAAGACTTAATAAGTTTGTGCCTTTCGGACTTAAGTTCATAGAATGCGGCATTTCTCCCGATAAAAACAAATTTAAGGCGATTTGCTGGTCAAAGTATAAAATCACGCCTGAAAATATGCCTGAGGATAAAGAACTTGAGGCTTTTTCGGAACTTAAGGAAATAATAACCCTTAAAAAGACCAAAAGCGGTGAAAAGGAAACGGATATAAGGGGAGAGATAGCTTCCGTTAAAAAGGAAGGTAACAGTCTCATAATGATTCTTGCGGCGGGAAATGATGCATATCTTAAGCCTGAGTTTGCACTTGCTGCCATGGAGAAATATATCAAAGGATATTCCGCAGGAGAGTTTGAATGTGTAAGAACAGGCATACTCGACAAAGGTTTTGGTTATATGTAAATATTTACATATCTATATATTTATGATTATCTATATAAACCTGAAAGGGTGAAAAAGTTGGATATACATGAACTTAGAGAAAAGCTTAAGCATTACAGTTATATGTATTATGTGAAGGATGATCCTGAAATAACAGACTACGAATACGATATGATGATGCGTCAGCTTATAAAAATGGAAGAAGAATCAGGGGAGGAAGTGCCGTTGGACTCTCCCTCTAAAAGAGTAGGGGGAATGGCTTTAGACAGTTTCAGTAAAGTTACTCATGAAGTTCCCCTTCAGAGCTTGACCGATGCCTTTTCCTATGATGAGCTTTATGCCTTTGACGAAAGAGTGAAGTCGGAGTGTCCTTCTGCCACATATGACGTGGAAGTGAAAATTGACGGGCTTTCCGTTGCTCTCACCTATGAAGGGGGCTACTTTGTAAAAGGTGCCACAAGAGGAGACGGAGAAGTGGGAGAGGATGTTACCGAGAATCTTCGTACCATAGGATCCATTCCCTTAAAGCTCAGCGAGAATGTTGATGTAATCGTAAGGGGCGAGGTTTATATGCCCCGTAAAAACTTCTTTGCCTTAAATGAAAAAAGGGAAGAAGCAGGGGAGCCTTTGTTTAAGAATCCCCGTAATGCGGCGGCAGGCTCTCTTCGTCAGCTTGATTCCAAAATTACTGCAGGACGCGGTCTTGACATTTTGGTCTTCAACGTACAAAAGAGTGATAAAACCTTTCTCACACATACAGAATCCCTTTCATGGCTTGAAAGCCTGGGATTCAAAATGGTGCCGGTGAGAAAAAATTGTCAAACAATGGATGAAGCAATTTCTGAAATTGAAAAAATCGGCAGTGGCGAATATAATCTCGGCTTTGAAATTGACGGTGCGGTAATAAAGGTTAATGAGCTTTCTTATCGTGAAACCTTAGGCTCAACGGCAAAGGCACCCAGGTGGGCAGTTGCCTATAAATATCCGCCGGAGCAAAAGGAAACAAAGCTTCTTGATATTGAAATTCAGGTGGGAAGAACAGGGGTGCTTACGCCCAATGCAGTATTCAGCCCTGTGTTTATCGGCGGAACAACAGTTTCCCGTTCTACCCTTCACAATATCGACTTTATCCGCCAGAAGGATATAAAAATCGGCGATACCGTTATCATTCAGAAGGCAGGGGAAATTATTCCCGAGGTGGTTTCTGTTGTAACAGAAAAACGAAACGGAACGGAAAAGGAATTTAATATGCCTGAAGCTTGTCCCGTTTGCGGTGCAAAAACCGTGAGATATGAAAACGAGGCGGCAATCCGTTGCAGCAGCAGTGAATGTCCTGCTCAGCTTCAGCGAAATATTGAGCATTTCGTATCCCGTGAAGCCATGAATATTGACGGACTGGGCCCTGCGATAATTGCACAGCTTCTGGATAGAAAGCTTATTTCATCCACATCTGATATTTACTATTTAAGAAAAGAAGATGTGGCGATGCTTGACAAAATGGGCGAAAAGTCGGCTGAAAATCTGGATGAGGCAATTAAAAAGTCCAAAGAAAGCGACCTTTCCAATCTTATTTTTGCTCTCGGAATCCGTCAGGTGGGTCAGAGTGCAGGAAAGAGCCTGGCTAAGCATTTTAAAAATCTTGATGCTTTTATGGCGTCAAGCGAGGAAGAGCTTTCCGCCATTGATGATATAGGACCCATCACGGCAAAAAACATCGTTACCTATATGTCGGAAACGCAGAACCTTCTTAACATTCAGAATTTAATTGGTGCAGGAGTAAACACCTTATATAAGGAAGAGGCTTTGACGGATGAGCGTTTTTCGGGACTTACCTTTGTTTTAACGGGAACTCTTCCCACATATACAAGGGATCAGGCATCGGCAATAATTGAGCGTTTCGGAGGAAAGGTTTCAGGCTCCGTTTCCAAGAAAACAAGCTATGTTTTATACGGCGACGAAGCAGGAAGTAAACTTACCAAGGCAAAGGATCTGGGAGTTAACTTAATAACCGAAGAAGAATTTAACGAAATGATAAAATAGTTTGTCTGCGGTTGGTGTTCTGCACCAACCGCTGTTTTTTCCCTTTATATTACAATTCGACAATATTTTTGTGCAAGTTATATTAAAAACATAAAAAACGGTTGCATTTTTTGTGCAAATGTGGTATAATGACAATAGGGAAGGGAAATCCTTCTTACAAAACGAAAGGGGCTGTTTATATGAAGGTTATCATTAGCGGAAGACGAATTGAAATTGAAGAGCGACTTAAGGATTTAATCGAAAAGAAGCTTTCAAAGCTCGACAAGTTCTTTCGGGAGGACGCAGAGGCGAAGGTTACTCTGACAGGGGAAAAGGGCGACAGGTGCGTCATGGAAATAACAGTCTTTTCAAGTGGTATGATTTACCGTGCGGAGGAAATTTCGGACGATGCTTATGTGGCAATTGATAAAATCGTTACCGTAATTGAAAGGCAGATAAGAAAAAATAAGACGCGTCTTGAAAAAAGACTTAAGGAGAATGCCTTTGATGCATCTAACTTTGAATCCGGAACGGAAACCGATGAGGAAAAGGATTTTACAGTGGTAAAAACAAAAAAGGTTGCCTTAAAGCCCATGAGCACCGAAGAGGCGATTTTGCAGATGAATCTTCTGGGACACAACTTCTTTGTGTTTAAGGACAGTGCAACGGAAGAAACGAAGCTTGTTTATAAAAGAAAAGACAAAAACTACGCTTTGATTGAATTGGAATAGGACGAATTCAGGAAAAATGCAGGCATTGCCTGCATTTTTTTTGCATAAATATCTCCGGAGGGGATGTTTATGCAATTTAATGAATTTTTAGCGTCGCTGGATGCTTTTTTATGGGGCGGCCCTTTGGCTTTGTTGATTTTGTCATTGGGGATTTATCTTACGGTAAGACTTAAATTTATACAGGTCAGGCTTTTTGGCAGGGCTTTTTCGCTTCTTTCGCAAAACAGTGAAAAGGGCGAAGGAGAAATTTCTCCCTTCGGGGCTCTTTGCACCTCCCTTTCGGCAACTGTGGGAACGGGAAACATCATCGGGGTGGCAACTGCCCTTTCCGTAGGAGGCCCGGGAGCACTTTTCTGGATGGTTGTAACTGCTTTTTTCGGAATGGCAATAAAATATTCAGAAGGCTTTTTGGCAGTAAAATACAGAATTACCGAGGGCGGCAAAACAAAGGGAGGACCTTTTTATTATATTGAAAATGGCATGGGCAAAAGCTTTAAGTTTCTTTCCCTCTTTTTCGCCTTTTCGGGACTTCTGGCATCCCTTCTCGGCATGGGAACTCTTACCCAGTCAAACAGCATTGCAGAAACCCTTACGGGGCTTTTTTCGGAGAGCGACAATAAGGCTTTTTTATGTTTCGGAGAAAACGCTGTTTCCTCCGTCAGAGTTATAACGGCGTTTCTGGTGACAATTTTATCCGGAGCTGTAATTTGCGGAGGAATAAAAAGAATTTCCCGCATTGCAGAAATAATCGTCCCTTTAATGGCAATAACCTACGCCTTTTGTTGCCTTGTAATAATAATAGGTAACGGTGACAAGCTGATTCCCGGAATTTATACTGTGATTAAAAGTGCCTTTCTTCCGGAAGCGGTATTCGGTGCCGCATCGGGCATCACCTTGAAGGAGGCGATTAAATGGGGCGTTTCAGGGGGTGTTTTTTCAAACGAAGCAGGTCTTGGAACATCCCCCATAGCAGACAGTGAAGCAAGAACCGATTCCCCTGAAAATCAGGGACTTATCGCAATGACTGGAACGTTTATTGACACCTTTTTAATATGTAACTTAACGGGGCTTTCAGTAATTGTAACAGGAAACTTTGCGGGAAATACATCATCGGGGGCGGAAATTGCGCAAAAAACCTTTTCCTCGGGGCTTCCCTTCGGAGAAGAGGTTTCCCTTGTATTGCTTTCGGTGTGCCTTTGCTTTTTCGCCTTTTCCACCATAATAGGATACTGTCACTACGGTGAGGCGTGCCTTTCATATATTACGGGAGGGAAAAGGGGGATTAAGCTTTATCGTTTTTTGTATATAGCGGCGGTTTTTGCGGGGGCGTTTCTTTCTGTTCCTACGGTATGGACAATGGCAAGAATTTTTAATGCTTTAATGGCGTTACCTAATCTTATTGCTCTTTTCTGTATGGGTAAAAAAATAAAATAATATAAAAATGAGAAAAATATTGGCATAAATTTTATGTGAGATACCGAAAAAAATAAAACAATTTTCCATAAAATAGAAATTTCTATTGAATATTTAATAAAAAAGTTGTAAAATAATAAGGTGGTATCATTATGTTAATACCACTTGGCTTAAGCTAATTGAAAGGACTGAAGGTTTATGGAAAAAGAAAGAAGAGTCGGAACGGTATCTCGCGGTATTCGTTGCCCCATTATCCGTGAAGGTGATGACCTTGCGAAAATTGTGGCAGACAGCGTGATTGAAGCTGCTGAATGTGAAGGATTTTCACTTCGTGACCGTGACGTTATTTCTATTACTGAATCGATAGTTGCACGTGCGCAGGGAAACTACGCATCTGTTGACGATATTGCAGAGGATGTAAAGGCAAAGCTTGGCGGAGAAACCATTGGTGTTATTTTCCCCATCCTTTCCCGTAACCGTTTTGCAATCTGTCTCAGAGGTATTGCAAAAGGTGCAAAGAAAATTGTTCTTATGTTAAGTTATCCCTCTGACGAAGTGGGCAACGAACTTGTTAGCCTTGATAAAATTGATGCGGCAGGAGTAAATCCCTATTCCGATGTACTTTCACTCGAAAAATACAGAGAGCTTTTCGGAGAAAACAAGCATGAATTCACAGGTGTTGACTATGTTGAATACTACGGCAATCTCATAAAGGAAATGGGTGCCGAGGTTGAAATTGTTTTCGCAAATCAGGCAAAGGCAATTCTTGATTATACAGACATCGTGTTGAATTGCGACATTCATACAAGAGCTCGTACAAAGAGAATATTAAAGGCTGCAGGTGCAAAAACCGTTGTTGGTCTTGACGAAATTTTAACTGCTCCCGTAAACGGAAGCGGATGCAATGAAAGATATGGTCTTTTAGGCTCCAACAAATCTACAGAAGATAAGATTAAGCTTTTCCCCAGAGAATGTAAGGATTTGGTTTTGGATATTCAGAAGCAGATTTTAGATAAAACAGGCGCTCACGTTGAAGTAATGGTTTACGGTGACGGTGCCTTCAAGGATCCTCAGGGTAAGATTTGGGAACTTGCAGATCCCGTTGTTTCTCCTGCATTTACCGATGGTCTTATCGGAACTCCCAACGAGCTTAAGCTTAAGTATCTTGCGGATAACGACTTTAAGGATTTGTCAGGTGAAGAACTTAAAAAGGCAATTTCCGAAAGCATAAAGAAAAAGGACGGAAACCTTGTGGGTAACATGGCGTCTCAGGGTACAACACCCCGTCAGCTTACAGACTTAATCGGTTCTCTCTGTGACCTTACATCAGGCTCCGGAGACAAGGGAACTCCCGTTGTTCTTGTTCAGGGTTATTTCGATAACTATACAAACTAAAATTAAAAAACAGGCAAAGCGTTTTGGCTTTGCCTGTTTTTTTGTATAAAATCATTAATGTCAGCCGATAATTACCATATAACTATATGGAGGTTGATTTTATGAAAATAAGAGAAGTTAAGGCTAGGGAAATTTTAGATTCGAGAGGTTTTCCCACGGTGGAAGCGGAGGTTATACTTGAAAACGGCGTAAAAGGAGTTGCTTCCGTTCCCTCCGGAGCATCAACCGGAAGTGCGGAAGCTCACGAGCTTCGTGACGGCGACGAGGAAAGATACTTAGGTAAGGGAGTTCTTAAGGCAGTTTCAAATGTAAATAAGATAATAAATGAAAAGCTTTCGGGGATTTCCGTATTTGAGCAGAGAACTATTGATAAAATTATGATTGATGCAGACGGAACGGAAGAAAAGAAACGCCTTGGTGCAAATGCCATTCTGGCGGTATCCGTGGCTTCTGCCCGTGCGGCGGCAAATGCTCTTTCCATGCCTCTTTACAGATACCTGGGAGGATCGGATGCTCATTTGATGCCCGTCCCCATGATGAACATCTTAAACGGCGGTGCCCATGCGGATAATAATGTGGACATTCAGGAATTTATGATTATGCCGGTTTCAGCATCAAATGAGGCAGAGGCGGTGAGAATGGGAGCGGAGGTATTCCATTCCCTGAAGAGAATTCTTAAAAACGGCGGCAAAAGTACCGCCGTGGGAGATGAGGGCGGATTTGCGCCGGAGCTTTCAAGGGACGAAGAAGCCCTCGACTTAATAACAGAGGCAATAGAAAAGGCGGGATTCACCCCGGGCAGAGATATTTTAATAGCCCTTGATGCAGCATCAAGTGAGTGGTATAACGGAGAAAATTATGTGTTGCCTAAATCGGGAAAGTCCTACACAACAAAGGAAATGATTTCCTATTTTGAAAATCTTTTAAATAACTATCCCATCTGCTCTCTGGAAGATCCGCTCTCTGAGGAAGATTGGCAGGGTTGGCAGGAAATCACGGCTGTTTTGGGAGATAAATGTCAGCTGGTGGGGGACGACCTTTTTGTTACAAATAAGAAACGAATTGAAAAAGGGATAGGACTGAAAGCAGGAAATGCGGTGCTGGTGAAGATAAATCAGATAGGAACCTTAACAGAAACCTTTGGTGCGGTTGAAACGGCACATAAGGCGGGATATAAAACCATAATTTCGCACAGAAGCGGAGAAACGGAGGACTCTTCAATAGCAGATATTTCTGTGGCTCTGGGAAGCGGAATGATAAAGTGCGGAGCGCCTTCAAGAGGCGAAAGATGTGCCAAATATAACAGATTAACAAAAATTGAAGAAGAATTTGGCAAAAATTCTTCACTTTACAGAATAAAAATTTAAAAAAACAGTTGTTTTTTTCTGAAATGTGTGGTAAACTGTTTTGAGAAGTTTACAAAAAGGTAAATTTAACATATTCAGAAAGGAATGAACAAAATATGGCAGCATTAAAAGTGGTAATTACTGTTTTGCATCTTATCATTGCATTCGGCCTTGTGGCAACAGTACTTTTCCAGTCCAGTAAATCTCAGGGACTCTCAGGAAGCATTGCCGGCGGTGCAGAAACATTTTTCGGTAAAAATAAGGGTAAGACAATGGATGGTGTTCTTGCAAAGCTTACTGTTGTATTGGCAATACTCTTCGTTGTTACAGCTGTTTCCCTCTCCCTTATCAGCAAGAAGTTAAGCGCTCCCGTTGAAGTTGTTACAGACGGATCAGAAGTGGTTGACGTTGTTGAAGGAACTGAAGAGGCTGAAGTAGTTACAGAAGAAACTGTTGAAGCAACAGAAGAAACTGAAGAAGCTACTGAAGAAGTTGCTGAATAAGTAAAGTGAAACGGAGTGTTGGCAAGCCAATGCTCCGTTTTTAACCCGACAGATTTTAACTCATCAGAAAGGAGGGTGTGAAGTGGGAGAAGGAATTAAAACCCTGGCATCCAATAAAACGGCGGCACGAAACTACTTTATATTGGAAAAATATGAAGCGGGAATCGAGCTTTTCGGAACGGAAGTTAAGTCTATGCGTCAGGGCAAGGTTAATCTTAAAGATGCCTATGCTCATGTTGATAATGGCGAACTTTTCGTCTATGGTATGCATATAAGTCCCTACGAAAAGGGAAATATATTTAATAAGGACCCGCTTCGCCCCAAAAAGCTTTTGCTTCACAAGGCAGAGATTATGAAGCTTTTCGGAAAGGTGCAACAGGATGGCTGTGCCATAATTCCGTTGTCAGCTTATCTTAAAGGCGGAAGGGTTAAAGTGGAAGTTGCGCTTTGCAAGGGTAAAAAGCTCTACGATAAGCGTGACGATATGGCTAAAAAGCAGGCAAACCGTGATATTGAAAGACAGATGCGCGGAAAAGAGTATTGATTTTTTAATACAGGTGAAATGGCTGTGTAACATAGCCGTGGTATAATAAGCCTGAAAGGAAAACATTCCGGATGGCATTTTGGAAACCGCCGTTTTTGCGTTTTTCGTTCATAAATTGCTTCGTTGCAATTTATTTTGGAAAAAGCTGTTCGCTTTTTCTTAATTGTAATGCAAAAGCCTAAAAAAGCTATTCGCTTTTTTGCACAAGTGCCGTTTTTGCATTTTTCATTCACAAATTGCTTTGTTGCAATTTGTTTTAGAAAAAGCTGTTTGCTTTTTCTAAATTGTAACACAAAAGTCTAAAAAAGCTATTCGCTTTTTTGCGGTAAAACCGCCGTTTTTGCGTTTTTCGTTCATAAATTGCTTCGTTGCAATTTATTCACTTGGGGGCGTTCCGGTTTCGACGGGGATTTTGAACCATGGGAAGCGGGTAGTGGTGAGTGCCACTTAAAAAACTCAATTCTAAATATAAACGCTAACAATAATTTAGCTTACGCTGCCTAACGTGCAGCCGTCCGCCCGGAGATAACCGCGACTCCGGCTCGGGCGTCGACTAGCGGTGAACGTGACCGTGCAAAGCTTTGAGCACGGCATGACGAATGAAGCTACCGACCGTTTAAGTTTGCTTGTGGACTTAAACGCGAGGGAATCTTAACCACAAGCTGCACCCGGAGATGCCTGTGCGGATAGATTTTCGGACACGGGTTCGACTCCCGTCGCCTCCACCACTCATTTCCACGTCACGTGGGAAATTACAGAAATACCCCTCTTAGCCAACATTTACTGGCTAAGAGGGGTATTTGTTTGTGTTACCGACAATATCCATAAATTAGGATATTTTACAAAAAATGCTATTTTACCGACGATATCAAGCCTATGTCACATTCCGCAAAGCTTGTGGTGAGGATAACCTTACTATATCCATTGTACAAGCTAAATTTCAAGAATAAAGAAAAATGATATGCACCCCAAAAGTTAGACACTTTTGGAGGTGCATATTTTTATGGGGAAAAAAGGACAAAGAAGCAAAAAATACTCGCCAGAATTCAAAATATCTGTTATAATGGATATGCGTGAACATCATTTGGG
>JAZRHF010000154.1:0-4915 GCA_045644565.1 Clostridia bacterium
GAACTGAAAAGCGTTGCCGCCTTCCAGGGCTATGACCCAAGCGATATTGATGAGCTTATTGAAGCCGGATTTTCTCTGTGGGAAATCGAGGACTACATATATTATGGTGTGGAAGTATAGCAAATGAGAAAAAAACTTTTGCCGAAAATATAAATTTTTGGAGATTGAAGCATAATAAAGAACGTTTTCTTTAATCCTATAGTATAGCCTTATTTAATTAAATTTCAAAAAAAGTTGTCTATTGTATTGACAACGGACAAGAAAATGTATATAATATAAGTGTAGTAATAACAGGAAGGAGATTTGATTATGCAGAATACAAGCATTACTATAAGAACTGATAAAGATATTAAGGAGCAGGTTAAAAATTTATACGCAGCACTTGGAATGGATTTGACAACAGCCGTTAATGTTTTTTTCAGACAATCATTGCTTCACAATGGTATGCCTTTTGAGCTCAGTTTAGATGTCCCTAACGCAACTACACTTGCGGCGTTTGAAGAAGGGGATAAAATGTTAAAGGATCCGGATTCTCCCAGATATTCGAGCGTTAAAGATTTATTTGAGGATTTGATGAATTAAAATGAAGTACGAAATTCAGAGAACCTCACAATTCAAGAAGGATTTTAAGCTTGCGCTTAAAAGAAATTGTGATATGGCAAAATTACAGGAAGTCATTACTCTTTTGGCGAATGGCGAAACATTGCCGGATTCATGTTTTGACCATCCGTTAAAGGGAGATTACAGCGGGTACAGAGAATGTCATGTTGAACCTGACTGGTTACTGGTATATAAGATAACTGAAAGTATCTTGGTTTTGACATTGTACAGAACCGGTACTCATAGCGATTTGTTCTGAGATAAAATGACATCTGCGAATCCTTAAACGATTTTGCAGATGTCGTTTGATTAAAAAATCAAGCGTAGATTGGTCCGTGCAGAGCAAAAAACTCGGTTCAGGCATATAAGAAAACGTATAAATTTATAGTCAAACTCACTAATGGATTTCCTTGCCATCCTGCCCTTTGCACCCAACACACCAAGGCTATCCATATAGCAAATGACTCTATAATGAAAGGTGAAGCGTCGCCTCCACCACTCATTTCCACGTCACGTGGGAAATTACAGAAATACCCCTCTTGGCCAACATTTACAGGTCAAGAGGGGTATTTGTTTGTAATAACAAGGATATCCATAAAATAGGATATTTTGCAAAAAAATCCTATTTTACAGAGCTATTAAGGTTTTATTAAATGATTCCTTTTCTTATTTTACTCAGAGGAAAATCCATACCAAGCATTTCATATTTTGTGCCGGCAAGGGTGTTTTCGGGAAGCTTTTCCCAAAAAGAATCCCCGATAATGCTTTCGATTGCAGAAAGGTTGGCATCTGTATCTGTTATGCCCGATATAAGAGGAGTTCTTGTTATGTGAGGAATATTATTTTCCTTAAGGAAAGAAAAGTTTTCAAGAATGAGCCTGTTATGGACTCCGGTATATTTTTTATGAAGGTCAGAATCCGCCAGCTTTATGTCCATAATTACGAGATTTACACCCTTCACGGCATCACGGAAGACTTCTTTTTTTGCATAGCCTGAGGTTTCGATTGCAAGGTGATAATCTGAAAGATTGGCTTTAAGCTCATTAAGGAACTCAGGCTGTGCCAAAGGCTCTCCGCCGGAAAAGGTGAAGCCACCGAAATTGTCACCTATAATTTCAGCGCTTTTTATAAGCTCACGGGAAAGATGCTTGCTGTCATAATATGTGCCTGACAGCTTAAGAGCGTTTTCGGGGCAGGTGTATATGCACCGCCCTAAGCCTCGGCAGATTTCGTGATTGCAGGGAGAAGTACATAGGCCACAGGATTTGCATCTTGCTTTTTTATGCATAAGTTGAACTTCTTTTTTTATGCCTTCGGGATTGTGACACCATGCGCAATGCAGTGGACAGCCCTTAAAAAATACTGTTGTACGGATTCCCGGGCCGTCGTGTACCGCCATCTCTTTTATGTCAAAAATTATGCCCTTCATATGGTATAAATCTGCCTTGCCATCACGTGATCCTGATATTCAGAGTCAAGCTCGGTAAAATATGCACTCCAACCCCATATTCTTACTACAAGGTTTCTGTATTTTTCAGGATGGAGCTTTGCGTCGCGCAGCTTTTCGGAATCTACGGTGTTAAGCTGAAGCTGGTGACCGCCGCGCTCGATAAAGGATTTAACCAGAAGTCCGACCTTTTCGCACCCGTCCTTATCCGAAAATACTCCGGAATGAAATTCAAGAGTTAATGGACCGCCGTTTATTGCATTTTCAAAGTGTTGTTTTGTCATAGAGGCAATAACTGAGAATGGGCCCTTAACCTCTGCAAAGAGACTTACTGAGAAATTGGTACCGAAGCTTTCGCCATTCAGCCTGCCGTCGGGAGATGCACCGATTTCATTTGCATGCCACAGATAGTACATAGCACTTCCTGTTCCGGCACGATAAATTCCGCCGCGGCAGTTTTTCTTTCCTTCTAAAGATTTCGCAAAGGAATCAAGTAAGTCAGTTGCAAGCAGGTCAACAAAATCGTCGTTGTTTCCCATTTTAGGGGATTCGTAACGCAGGAGATGCAAAAGTTGAGGATGGTTTACGAAATTTTCGTCTATTGCCCTGATAAGCTCTTCCTTATCAAGACTTTTTTCTTCATAAATATATTTTTTGATAGCGGCAAGGGAGTCTGCGGCATTGGAAAGCCCTGTTCCGTGAATACCGAAATTATTATATTTTCCGCCATCATAGATGTCCGTATCCATCATAGCATTCATCAAAGGGGAAGGAATAAAATAGAGATTTTTGATGTTCTCGGTAATTTCATCCGCTTTTTTTGCAGTTCTTTCTCTACAGCTTCATAAAAGTCCTCATAGGTTTCGGAAGATTTAAGTGAGCGGTGCAGTGCTTTGTCAATTACCTCAGGAAAAGACAGTGCTGATATGTTTGCCACATCAGTACCGACGTTTGGAATAATGAATTCCCAACAGGCGGCAACAGTGTAGTTAACAGCGTCATCATATTCATAGCCAAGCTTCAAAAGAGCGGGGATTACCACGTCATCGTTGGAATACTGTGGGAAGCCCAATCCTGCCGCTGTCAGCTTGGATGCCTCCGTAAAGCGTTCTGCCGGAGTATTTTTTGAAACCCTCAGATTTATCTTGGGGTCTATCATTTTGTTTTCAAAGGACGCCTTAAGACAAAGAGAGGATAAGAGATTGAAAGCGTCAGTGCCATCGGAATTTATACCTCCCAGCATCATACTCTGTCCGTTATCTCCCTGCTGAACTCCGGGATAAAGGTCGGAGTCCTTGTTAAAGGAAATGAAAAAGTCGCAAAGAAGGGAAAAGGCTTCGCTTTCGGTAAGCACGCCTTTTTCAAGGTCGCTCTCAAGATAAGGATACATATATTTGTCAAAACGGCCGATTGTAATGTGATAGTTCCCTTCATACCAAAGGGCAAAATGTATAATTCTAAAAGATTGCAGAGCTTCGCGGAAGGTCGTTGCTCCATAAGCGGGAATACGGCTTAAAATGTCGGCTAAGTCCTGCCTTCCCAGGCGTTGAGCCTCTTTTCTGTACCTTTCGGTAAGGCTGAGTATTGCATCAATCATCCGTTTCCCGTAAATATCGGCATTTTCCTTTAACGATAAAAGGCCGTATTTTATTGCTTTTTCATAGTTTGGAGTGAGATTTGACATAAATCCGAGCTCATGAATATAGTGAGTACTTTTTATGTCCTCCCATTCTTCGGACGTAAAAATGTCGGGAAGAGACTTAAAGGTTCTTAAAAAGCAGATGTCTTCTTCTTCAAGTATTACAGGAGTTTCTTCTGCCATGAGGCGGCAGAAACGCTCTGCCATACGCTCTGCGGGAGAAAGGTTTTCGGCAGAAAATTCTTCTGCCAGACTTAAGGGACATTCCCGTCTGTAGATATGGTGTCTTTTTTCGCTTATATATGTATGTAGCTTTTCTTTCATAATAATTCCTCCGTTCAGATATTATTTTACAGCAGATAATTGACAAAATCTTGCTGTTTGTTGTATAATAGTGGCAGAAATTTATCTTTTGGAGGGTGTTATGATTTTCCATCAGCAGCTTAATTCCATGTCCGGAAATAAATTTAATATAAGAAGATATCGTAACGAAGGCTGGGAGTTTCATTTTCATAAAAATTTTGAGCTTATCTATGTGATTGAAGGAGCGGTTTTGTGCACCATCAACGGAAAAAGTGAGATTGTTGAAAAAGGAAGCTTCGGGCTTTGTCTTTCAAATGAGATTCACGCCTATAAGCCTGAGCCGTCAAGTTATTATTGGGTGCTGGTTTTTTCGGAGGATCTGATTACTTCATTTTCTAATGCTGTAAAGGGAAAGGAAGGAAAAAACTTTGTATTTAAGCCGGATGAGGATGTCTGCCGATATCTCGAAAAACGGCTTATAGAAAATAAAAAGCCGTCGCTTTACACTTTGAAATCCTGTCTTTATGCTGTCTGCGACGAATATCTGAAAAGCACAGAGCTTTCGGAGAAAAGTATAAAAGGGGATTCTGCGGCATCGGCAATAACGGATTTTGTGTCTGCAAATTACAAAAAAGATATAAAGCTTTCGGATGTTGCATCTGTTTCCGGGCTTGATTATCACTATCTTTCAAGATATTTTCATAAGATGTTCAATATGTCTTTCAGGGATTATCTTAATTCTTACAGACTGGAGGATGCGCTGTACCTTCTTGAAAACAGCGATAAAAAGCTTTCGGACATCGCCTTTGAATGCGGATTTCAGAGTATAAGAAGCTTTAACGCCTGCTTTAAGACACACTTTTTAAAAACTCCCTCAAAGTATCGTAAATGTGGTAAGGTTTGAAAAAATGGTTGATTTGATTAAA
>JAZRHF010000155.1:0-1876 GCA_045644565.1 Clostridia bacterium
ATAAAAGCTCTTCAGTCAGAAAAATTAGTAAAACAGATAAAGCATGTTTACGATAACGTACCCTATTACAGAAATATGATGGATGAAATGGGTGTTAAGCCTGAGGATATCCGCAGTATAGATGATTTACACAAGCTTCCTTTTACCACCAAAAGTGATTTAAGAGATACATATCCTTATGGCATGCTTGCCGTTCCTCTTTCCGATTGTGTAAGAATTCATTCAACCTCGGGAACCACAGGAAAACGTGTAATTGCATACTATACTCAGCACGACATTGATCTTTGGGAAGACTGCTGTGCAAGAGCTATTGTTGCAGCCGGTTGCTCAAAGGAAGATATCTGCCATGTTGCCTACGGATACGGACTCTTCACAGGAGGTGCAGGACTTAACGGCGGTTCTCACAAGGTAGGATGTCTCACCGTCCCCATGTCATCAGGAAGTACAGATCGTCAGATCCAGTTTATGATTGACTTAAAATCCACTCTTCTCTGTTGTACACCCTCATATGCGGCATACATCGGTGAAACATTAAAAGAAATGGGTTATAAGCCCGAAGACAACCATCTTAAAGCCGGCATTTTCGGAGCAGAACCCTGGACCGAAGAAATGCGTCGTGACATTGAAAAATCTCTCGGCATAAAAGCTTATGACATTTACGGTCTTACCGAAATAAGCGGTCCCGGTGTTGCTTTCGAATGTGAAGAACAGACTGGTATGCATATAAACGAGGATCACTTCCTTCCCGAAATAATTGATCCCGATACAGGAGAAGTTCTTCCCGAAGGAACAGCAGGTGAACTTGTATTCACATGTCTCGACAAGGAAGCCTTCCCCATTATCCGTTACAGAACAAGAGATATATGTGTGTTAAGCAGAAAGAAATGCTCCTGCGGAAGAACACACATAAAAATGCTTAAGCCCTCCGGCAGAAGCGACGATATGATGTTTATAAGAGGCGTTAACGTATTCCCCTCTCAGATTGAAACCGTTCTTATTAACGAAGGTTACTCTCCCAACTACCAGATTATTGTTGACCGTGTAAACAACACCGATACAATGGATGTAAATGTTGAGCTTTCACCCGAGCAGTTCGATGATACCGTAAAGGGCGTAACATCCATGGAAAAGAAACTTGAAGGTGCTCTGCGTGATATGCTCGGAATCGGTCCCAAGGTTCACCTTGTGAGCCCCAAGTCTATTGCTAGAAGCGAAGGTAAAGCAGTAAGAGTTATCGACAAGAGAAAGCTTCATTAATTTGAAAGGAGTAATTTTATGAAACAGCTTGCAGTTTTTTTGGAAAACAAAAAAGGCACACTTGCTAAGGTTACAGACCTTCTCACAAAAGAAAACATTGATATCGACGCTATGTCAATTGCGGATACTGCGGATTTCGGAATTCTCCGACTTGTAGTAAGCGACTATAAAAAAGGCTATGACATCCTTAAGGCAAATGATGTAATCGTATCTGTTACCGAAGTAACCGTTGCAACAATAAAGCATGAAGCAGGAAGCCTTTCCGCAATACTTGAAATTCTCGATAAAGAAAACGTAAACATTGAATACATGTATGCTTTCACAGCAGTTTCAGGCAAAGAAGCCTATGCCGTATTCCGTTTTGAAGACGGCAAAAAGGGTGTAGAAACATTAAAGAATAATAACGTTACTTTATACGAAGAAGAAGACTTTAACAAAATACACAGATAATTTTAATAAATAAAAAAGGTGTTCACTAACTGTTGTGCCCCAATTTGTACGGACAGCACAAAAAAAAGACCTTTATGGTAAAATAAATTAAATTTTTTTAAGTAATATACTGACTTCGTTTTTCAAGCGGAGTCAGTTTTGTTTTTAGTTGTATGCGTTGATGATTGTA
>JAZRHF010000156.1:0-4010 GCA_045644565.1 Clostridia bacterium
CATTTCCCGTGCAAAGGTTGCAAGAGACAAGGATAATTTCTATTTCTACGTTAAGTGCCTTGATGCCATAAAAGAAGAAGGCGCGGAATTTATGCACCTTTATATCAACATCGACCGTAACCGTGCAACAGGCTGGGAAGGCTACGACTTTGCAATAGGAAGACAGAAGGGCAAAATCGAAAAGTATGACGGAAGCTGGAGCATAATCGGTGATGCTTCCTATGTAATTAACGGCGACACTCTTGTGCTTTCCGTACCCAGAAGCTTAATGGGTGAAACAGGCACTGTTGACTTTGAATTCAAGTGGGTTGACAATGCAGGCGAAATTGCCGCAAATGAATTTTTAGAGCTTTATGTAAGAGGCTCGGTTGCTCCTATGGGACGCTTTAACTACCTCTATACAGAAATACAGCAGACTGCACTTTCCGAAAGCGAGAGAAATCTCCTTTACGGTGTGGGAGTATTCAAGGCAGATTCTAACCGTATGGTAATTTCGGGCGGTAAGATGAATGTTTACGAGCCCGATACAAGAGTAACCGCTTTTGAAATGAACGGAACACTTTATGTTCCCTCCGATGCGGTTATGGAGCTTATGTACGGCGAATCAAAGTTTGAATATGATTCCAATGACAATACTGTAAGAATTCAGTCCTTCGACCTTAAGGGAAGAGAGCTTGCAGACCACCGTCTTACCTATACAACACTTGGCTCGCTTGAAGCTAAAGTAAACGGTAAAGCGGTTACACTTTCTGCTCCCGTAATTGCTAAAGACGGAATATTCTACATTCCTTTAACATACCTTTCCGAATGTCTCGGCTTTGAATTATGGAGTGAAAACGGAATTTATTCCGTAAGCAGATACGGAAAGGCAGATATAACAGCGGTTAAGAGTGCGGCAGCACATATAGGCTGATGAAAGGAGATGCTTTTATGAAAAAATTAATATCTTTATTACTTACTTTTCTTATGATGCTCTCCTTGTGCATTGCTATACAGGCCGAAGACGAGCTTATATTGGGAAAAGAATTCTGGACTGTTTCTGTAAATTCCAGAAAGACACCTTTGGAAAATGCTTTTGACGGAAATGTTAACACATACTGGCATTCGGGTTATACCGATAAGGACGGAGCAATAATAGCCAAAGATTATCCGCCTTTTTATGTGGTAATCACGCTTCCCGAGGTTGTTACCGCATCGGGTTGGCGTTATACTCCCCGTCCCGAGCTTGGCTCCGGTGAGCTTACCGATTATGAATTTTATGTATCCGAATCAGATTCCGATGTGGTTACAATGGTTCAGAAGGGCTCTCTTGAAGCAAATGCAAAGCCTAAGGACATCTACTTTGGCGGAGACCTTAAAATAAAGAAAATCGTCCTTAAATATGTTATGGGCGTTAACAGCTTCGGCACAATGGCAGAGTTTGACTTATTCAGGGGCAAGGGAAACGCCATAACAATCGAATCTTTGGCAACACCTCTTGTAAATAAAACATATAATACTCAAACAGGTGAAGAAAAGGGCGGTGCTGAAGAAGCATTAAACAAGCGTCTCGGTGCACTTAAGGATAAAAATAAGTGGGAAGTTACCGTATCAAGCTTTATGGGTTCTTCCTACAATGCAAGAAGTGCTTTTGACGGCTCAGATTCTACCTTCTGGCATTCAAAATATACCGCAGAAAACGGTGTGGTAACCTGGAAAGAGCCTCCTCCCTATGAATTTAACATAAAGTTTCCTGATGTTGTTACAATTTCAGGCTTAACCTATCAGCCGAGAAAATCGGGTGGCGGTCACATAATCTCCATGTCTGTTTACGGAACTACAGGAGACGATGACGATTTTATTCACCTTACAGATATTAAAATGAATGGTGACAACACCTTTAAGACCAATAACTTTGTTGCAAACTTAAAGGTTAAAAAGTTAAAGCTTGTCATAACCGAAACCGAAGGCGGTGTAGGTACTGCGGCAGAAATTGACTTTTTGCCTATGGCTGATGAACTTCCCGAAAAAAGCCTTTCCGAATATAAAAAGTATGAAGAGGAAAATAAGCTCTACACCCTTGACAGAAGCTCTTTCAGCGTAACAGATGACTGTGAGGTGTGGGCAGGTCACGAACCCAATATGATTTTTGACGGCGGTACAAACTCCTTCTGGCAGGCGGCGTCAGACCACGAATTACCTGCAACATTATATGTTGATATGGGAAAACCTCAGCCTGTTTGTGCATTTTCCTATCAGCCGAGACAGACTCCCGACAAGCACGGAATATGGACTGAATTTGCGGTTTATGCAGGTAACGACAAGGACAATATGGAAATGGTTTACTATGAAAAGAGCGAAGCTACGGGACAAAATGCTTCCCTTGATACAAAGTATGTTGAATTTACCGAAACCGTAATTGCAAGATACTGGGATTTTGAAATTATTACGGGTAACTATAAAAAGGCTGCCTGTGCAGAGCTTAACTTTTTCTATACCTATCAGGATAAAATAGCGGCAGAGGAAGCATCAAAGGAAAAATATGTCCTTCAGATAGACAGCAAGAAAATATTGGTTGAAAAGGGCAAAGATTCCTACGAAAAGGAAATTGACGTTGCACCCTTTATCTACGGAACAAGCGGAACAACCCTTATTCCTTTAAGAGGATTACTTGAGGAAATGGGGGCGAGCGTTTCCTGGAACGGGGAAGAGGAAAGAATTACTCTTTCCACAGATAAGGGCGGAATCAGAATGCGTATCCAGGATCCTTTGGTATACGTTGACGATTCGCTTTACGGCGAGGTAAGATACACTATGACGGTTGCTCCGAAAATTAAAGAGGGCAGAACCTTTATTCCGCTTCGCTTCGTATCCGAACAGCTCGGCTATAAGGTAGAATGGAACGGCGAAACAAGAGAAATTACCATAACGAAATAATCAATAAAAACCGATGCATCGCATCGGTTTTTATTGATTTCGGAACGGATTTGTGGTAGAATAAACCATAATATTTCCAAGCGGAGGATAAAATGATTAAGAACTACATATTTGATTTCGGAAATGTGCTTGCGGAGTTTTATCCCGATAAGCTTACAGCACCTCATATTTCCGACGAAGAGACAAATAAAATTGTACGCGAGGTGGTTTTCGACCGTCTTTACTGGGACAAACTTGATATGGGAACGATTACGGATGAAGAGGTAAAAGATGAAATCAGAGCCGTGTTCCCGAGAACTTAAAGGATGTTGCCTGCACGGTATATGATAACTGGATAAATAATTTAACTCCTGTCAAAGGGATGCAAAAGCTCATATGCGATATGCATAAAAGCGGCAAAAAGATGTATCTTTTATCAAATATCAGCATAGGCTTTGCAGAAAATTACAGAAATGTCAAATGGATAGCAGAGCTTTTTTCCTGCTTTGAAGGTTTGGTTTTCTCGGGCGTAATACATAAGGTGAAACCCGATGAGGAAATTTTTAAACATCTGCTCGGAAAATACAATCTTAAAAGCGAAGAGTGTATTTTCATAGATGACAGTAAAATCAATATCGAAGGGGCAGAAAAAGCCGGAATTAAAGGCTATCTCTTTGACGGAAATGCAGAAAAATTAAGGGAAGAACTTGGAATTTAATTATAGCTTTTTTAAGTGTGAAAAAGATGAATGGGTTGAAACGGATATGGCTTATTATAAATTTTCTCCGTCATTAAGTGAATGCTTAATGGAATATGTAGAAAAAAGTAAAGAAGTTATTTTTGATTAATTAAAAAAATGATTTTTGTTCCTGACTTGTTGCGGACTTGCACAAATCATTGGTATCTGAATTATACAGTCTTTATAAAGATTGGTATGCAAGGGATAAAACGTAGGGGGCGATGCCTACATCGCCCCTCAAACGGACAGATGTGGGCATCTGTCCCTACAAAATTTTTATCCCTGACATCATAAGAGGTATAAAACGTAAAAAACACCGCAAGGCATTTGCCTTGCGGTGTTTTCTATTTAACCTTGCAGTTATCTATTGCATAAT
>JAZRHF010000157.1:0-11680 GCA_045644565.1 Clostridia bacterium
TTATGAGCTTTCCGGCTCAATAGAAGATAAAATCGAAGCCATCGTTAAAAAGATTTACGGCGGTGACGGAATAACAGTTCTTCCTGCAGCTAAAAAGCAGATTGCAGAGCTTACGGAACTTGGTTTTTCAAACCTTCCCATCTGCGTTGCCAAAACACAGTACAGCTTTTCGGATGACCCGACAAAGCTTGGCGCACCCGAAAACTTTACCGTTACAATTAAAAATGTAAAGGTATCCGCAGGTGCAGGCTTTATCGTTGTATTGACCGGCGATATCTTAACAATGCCGGGACTTCCGAAAGTTCCTGCGGCAGAAAAAATTGATGTGGATGCATCAGGTAAAATTACAGGATTGTTTTAATTGTAAAGGAGCGTACTTTTAGTACGCTCCTTAAAATGATTAGGAGGGATAGCATGAAGAAATTAAGAATAACCGCATTACTTTTGGCTTTCTGCCTGATGTGTTCTTTTTCAGCTATGGCGGCGAATGAAATACGAGTAATGCTTGACGACGAATATATAAAGTTTGATGTGGCTCCTGAAATTATAGACGGCAGAACTATGGTTCCTTTAAGAGCAATATTTGAAGCCATGGGTGCGGAAGTTGAATGGGACGGAGATACACAGACTGTTGCCGCAATAAAAGATGAAACAGTAGTAGTTGCATTTATCGGAGAAAAAATTATATATGTAAACGATGAAGAAACCGTGATAGATGTTCCGCCTATGATAAAGAACGGAAGAACCTTAGTTCCTGTAAGATTCATAACGGAAGCTTTTGGATACAATGTAAAATGGAACGATAAAACAAGAACTGTTGTAATAACAGAATAGCCTTAAAAGGAGCAGGACATGAAGAAATTTATTAGTGTAATACTTGTATTGCTGACTCTTATCGGTAATGTTACAATTTTAACTGTAAATGCGGCAAAAAATATGGGATATGCCTATCCCGTTCCCGGTGTAAAGGTATACCAGGCGTATAAAGGCGACAGCCACGCAGGAGTTGATATATCGACAACCAGAGGGACTGCAATTTATGCAACAAAGTCAGGAACTGTAATTGCAAGATATGAAGGTTGCCATAATGATAATGGCGCTAAAGAAGGTGTCGGTAATTGTGCCGGCAGAAAGATATGTGATCCGAATTTTAACACTAAAAACGGCTTTTGTAATGATGGATTCGGAAACGGTTTCATAATTAAACATGATGATGATACTTGGTCTTCCTATGGACATCTTCAGACTCTGGCAGGATACAAAGAAGGTGCTAGCGTAAAACAGGGGGATTATCTTGGCGGAATGGGAAGCTCCGGAAAATCTACCGGCAGCCATCTTCATTTTGAAATAAGAACGGCGACTACGGGAAGCACGACATATGACTACTGGAATGTAGCAAAACATGTGAACCCTATGAACTATATGGATACAGATGACAGAGGTCAGTCCTTAAGTGACGGAATGTATACAATTACATCTTCGATTAACACAAAATATGCTTTAACTGTTGCTGATGCATCTGCAGACAGCAAGGCAAATGTAAGAATAGAAACAAACGGAAATAAAAAATCTCAAAAGTTTAATATAAGACATATAACTAACGGATATTATACCATTACAAATATTAATTCCGGTAAGGTCCTGGATGCGGAAAACGGAGGAACAAAGTCAGGCACAAATGTATGGCAATACACACTTAATAATACAGATGCTCAGCTTTGGAAAATAGAAGTTAATACAGATTCGACCTATACCTTCATAAATAAGAAGAGCGGCCTTGCTCTTGATGTATCGGGAGGAGAAGCTAAGAATAAACAAAATGTTCAGATTTATGCTTCAAACAAAACAGCGGCACAAAAGTGGTATATAACCAAGGTTGAAGACAACTGTATGCATACCGCCTACACTGCATACGGATATTGTAAAAGTTGTGGTCTTGAATATCCCGCACTGTCTATAGGGGGAACGGTTACGGGAGAAATCACTAAAGATAAAACTCCTGTAAGACTCAGACCCTATTCTGCAGAAAAAACAATTTCCACATTAAATGCAGGTGCAAAGGTGACATTGGTAGGATATGCATTCAACTCTTATCATAATGTTTGGTATAAAACAAATGACGGGAAGTGGATATATTCGGGAAATCTTAAAATCCCTGCTTTAAACAATGTTAATATGACAAATATTTCGGTAAGCTATCCTGCAGGAATTCCCAGAATGACTATGACATGCTCATATTCAGGCACGAGACCCTCGGAGGTTGGGGTGTATGTAGGAACTACAAAAGCAAACATGGTAAGATATGCATCGGATACTATAAATTTTTCCAAAAATCCTTTTGATGCGTGGTATGAAATTTCTGACGCTAAAGCAGGAAGGGTTTATTATTATCAGTTCTATTCAATAGTAAGTGGTGTGGTAAAAACAACGGACATAAAGACATTTATGACAGATGGTCATAAAATACAGGATCCCATCGCAGGACTTGGAGTAACTGTTAATTTAGCGGCAACTACAAAAATCACAACATCAACCGCAAGGGTAAACGGAAACTGCACATATACAGGCGTAAAGCCTACGGAAGTTGGTCTTAAGATAGGCTATGCGGAAAATGCTCTTGTTAAAGTGGCTTCCGATAAGATTGACTTTTCCAAAAATCCCTTTGATATCTGGTACGACCTTAAGGATCTTAAAGCGGGCACAACATACTATTATGTGTTATATGCCATAGCGGACGGCGCGGAAATTATATCGGATACAGGTAAATTTACAACGGCAAAGGGAACAACAAGTGATGCACTTAATGCGCTTCCTGCGGAAAATCTTAAGCTTACGGTTGGAGCGGTAACAAATCTTACAACATCCACCGCAAAGATTAATGCCGGTTGTTCATACACAGGCACAAGACCTACGGAGGTTGGATTATATCTCGGAACAAATGCAAATTCCTTAAGCAAAAATGCATCGGATAAAATCACTTTCTCCAAAAATCCCTTTGATATCTGGTACGAACTTAAAAATCTTTCTGCCGGAACAACATACTATTACAAGATATATGCCATTGTAAACGGAAAAACTATCTGGAGTGACTTAAAGAGTTTTTCAACAGCTAAGGGCACAACCTCTGCTTTGATAGGTGCTCTTCCTGCCCGGAATACGAGAAAGGGAATAGTTACCGGAACAAATGGTGATAACCTTGCAATCAACGATAAAGCGGCGGCATCTCCTCAGTATTCCAAGGAAATAGGTGTTATACCTCCCGGAGCAGAAATGACAGTATATCCCGATAAGGCTGTGGGAAACTGGTATTATGTAACCTATAATGGCATCACAGGGTATGCATACGGTAAGTATATTACGCTGAAGTAATCAGAAAGCGGGAAATATTGACAAAAACAGGGAATTGTGCTATATTTAACAAAATATATTACGATACTCGTAAAATAAGAAAGGACATTTGATATGATAAAGATAGATTATTCAAAAACAGGCATTGAAAAAAGACAGCTTGATGCAATTAAAAATCAGATTGCTTATGCTAAAAATTTAGTTGAAAACGGCGGAGGAGAAGGGGACGACTTTTTAGGTTGGGTTCGCCTTCCCGAAAATTATGATAAAGAAGAATTTGCCAGAATCAAGGAAGCGGCAGAGGAAATAAAGAAAACATCCGATGTATTGGTTGTTGTTGGTATCGGCGGATCATATCTTGGAGCAAGAGCGGCTATTGAAATGCTTAATTCCTCTTTCTCAAACCTTCTTTCCAAGGAAAAGAGAAACGCTCCCATCATTGTATATGCAGGTAACAACATAAGCGGTAACTACATGCACGAGCTTATGGAATTTTTGGAAGATAAGGACTTTTCCGTTAACGTAATTTCTAAGTCAGGCACAACAACCGAGCCTGCAATAGCTTTCAGACTTTTAACTGATGCATTAAACAAGAAATACGGTACTGCAAAGGGCAGAGTATATGTAACAACAGATGCAAAGAAGGGTGCTCTTAAAAACCTTGCAGACGAAATGGGCTATCCCACATTTGTAGTTCCCGATGATGTAGGCGGAAGATTTTCCGTTTTGACAGCAGTTGGTCTTCTTCCCATTGCGGCAGCAGGTATTGATATCGACGCTATGATGAAGGGCGCATATGACGCTATGAAGGAATATGAATCTGACGAAAACGCCTGCACAGAATATGCGGCAGTAAGAAACGTTCTTTATCGTCAGGGTAAAACAGTAGAAATCCTTGCAAACTACGAACCCAGACTTCACTATATCGGTGAATGGTGGAAGCAGCTCTTCGGTGAATCCGAAGGTAAGGATAACGAGGGTATTTTCCCCGCAGCAGTTGACTTTTCAACAGATCTTCACTCTCTCGGTCAGTACATCCAGGAGGGTAGAAGAAATATGTTTGAAACTGTTCTTACAGTAAAAACACCCCAAAACGATGTAACAGTTATAAACGATGAGAAAAATGTTGACGGTCTTAATTTCTTAACCGGAAAGACTATGGACTTTGTAAACAACAAGGCGTTTTTGGGAACTCTCCTTGCTCATACAGACGGCAATGTTCCCAACATCGTTCTTGAAATGGAAACCATGGATGCATACAATTTCGGAGCACTCGTATACTTCTTTGAAAAGGCCTGCGGTATCTCCGGTTACACACTCGGCGTTAATCCCTTCAATCAGCCCGGCGTTGAAGCATATAAGAAAAATATGTTTGCACTCCTCGGAAAACCCGGTTACGAGGCTCAGGCTGAAGAACTTTATGAAAAATTAAAAAAATAACTTGAAAAATTCACCAATATATAGTATAATATAGCTAAGGAAGATAACTTCCAATAAAAACACAGGAGGTAATGGCTATGTTAAAAATTATTGTAGGTGAAAAAGGTACAGGTAAAACCAAAACTCTCATTGATGCGGTTCACGCAGCATTGGATTCCCAGAAGGGCAGTATCGTATTTATCAACAGAGGAACGAGACACACCTATGACTTAAGTTCTAAGATTCGTTTAATCAATACTGAAGATTATGCAGTTGAAAATTACGACGCATTCTACGGAGTAATCTGCGGGGTTCTTTCACAGGATTTTGATATATGCGATATCTTCGTTGATAGCATTACAAAAATCGTTGGAGCTAACGATGTTCCTGCACTCGAAGCTATGCTCGATAAGGCAGCTAAGGTTGTTGAAAATGCAAAGGCAAATCTTACAATCACAATCAGCATCAAGCCTGAAGAGTTAAGCGAAGGACTTAAAAAATATCTTTAATTAAAAATCATATAAAAAGCGGCGATGCCGCTTTTTATATGTCAAACAGGCATATCGAAAAAACGGAATATGCTTTATCCGGAGGTTTATTATGTTATATCACAGCAGTAGAGACGTGACCATTGAAATTACATCGGCAGAGGCTATTGTTAAAGGCTTAAGTGCTGATGGAGGTCTTTTTGTGCCCCAGGAAATTCCCAAACTTTCCCTTGATGAAATTGTTGCACTCGGCAACATGAGCTACAGTGAAAGAGCAACGGAAATTTTCAGTCTTTTCCTTACAGATTTCAGACGTAATGAAATTAAAGATTGCACAGGAAAGGCATACACAAAAGAAAAATTTGAAACAGAGAGTATTGCCCCCATATATAAGCTTAATGATACAACTTATATATTGGAGCTCTGGCACGGACCTACCTGTGCATTCAAGGATATGGCTCTTCAGATTTTGCCTCACCTTCTTACCACATCCATGGTTAAGACAGGTACCGATAAAAAGGTTGCAATACTTGTTGCAACAAGTGGTGACACCGGTAAAGCGGCTCTTGAGGGATTCTGTGATGTAGAAGGAACCAAAATATTTGTATTTTATCCCACAGGTGGTGTATCTGAAATTCAGAAACTTCAGATGCAGACCCAGGAGGGTGAAAACGTTGGTGTTTATGCAATCGAAGGTAACTTTGACGATGCACAGAGCGGCGTTAAGAAAATCTTCTCTGATGTGAATTTCAAAAACGAGCTCAGAGAAAGAGGATATGAGCTTTCGAGTGCGAACTCCATAAACTGGGGCAGACTTCTTCCTCAGATTGTATATTATGTTTCCTCCTATGCAGAGCTTGTTAAAAACAGAGAAATAAGTTGTGGAGAAGAAATAAATATCTGTGTACCCACAGGTAACTTCGGTAACATTCTTGCGGCTTATTATGCAAAGGAAATGGGAGTGCCGATTAAGACATTAATCTGCGCATCAAACAGTAATAATGTTTTAACCGAATTTATAAGAACAGGCGTTTACAATAAAAACCGTGCTTTTGTTCAGACAATTTCTCCCTCTATGGATATTCTTATTTCAAGTAACCTTGAAAGACTTTTATATCACATGTCAGGCGAAGATTCCGAACTTGTTAAGACTCTTATGCAGAGCCTTAACGAAACAGGATGCTATGAAGTTCCTGAATTTATTAAGAACAAGCTTTCAGAAAGCTTCTATGCGGCATATTGCGACGATAAGTTCACAATGCGTACCATAAGCGATATTGAGAGAAATTACTCTTATGTAATGGACACTCATACTGCAGTTGCACAGAATGTATATGAGCAGTATGTGGCACAGACTCACGATAACACAAAAACCGTTATCGCTTCAACTGCAAGCCCCTTCAAATTCAGCGGAAGCGTTGTTTCTGCAATAATGGGCGAGGACAATGCTCCTGAAACCGATGACGAATTTGAAATTATTGCAAAGCTTTCAGAGCTTTCAAAAATGACTCCTCCAAAATCTCTTTCCGAGCTTAAGGATAAGGAAGTAAGATTCCCCGAGGTTACTAAGAAGGAAGAAATGATAGACAGAGTGAGTGAATTTTTAGCATAAAATTTGCAAAAAGCGTTCAGGCACTAAAAAGCAGCGGGCAGAAACTCTGCACGCTGCTTTTTCAAAGAGAGGATTAGTGGTTGCTTTTGTTCTTAAAGGTGGAACATTCGGTCTGGCAAGCTTCACAGGCAGAACCGGATTCAACCTTTATAGAAGTTGCATGACATTCATGGTTTTCATTGTATGCACACTTTTCAGCATCGCATACAATACCGTCGAGACGATGAGTATTCTTATCCATTAAAACAAATCCTTTCGGGCGATTTATCATTTTTACGCGCAATAAATAAAAGTGATACATCGCTTTTATTATTTGTACTTTTGAGTACAAATTTAGTTTGAGCTAAAAAAGAGTTTTTATTCATGAAAACTGCAGTTTTTCAAACAGGCACAAATGGATTTTCAATATTTGAGAAAGGAGGCTTATTATGGCAATTTTTGCAATTTCAGACCTGCATTTACCTATCGGAGTTAAAAAACCTATGGACATATTCGGTAAACGGTGGGAAAATTATGTGGAAAGAATAAAAGAAAACTGGGAAAATACAGTTAAAGAGGAAGATTTTGTAATTATTCCGGGAGACATCTCCTGGGGAACTTATATTGAAGAAACAAAAGAAGATTTTGAATTTATAAATAAGCTTCCGGGAACTAAAATTATATCAAAGGGAAACCATGACTATTGGTGGACCACCATGTCAAAGCTTAATAAATTCAAAGAAGAGCAAGGCTTTGATACGATAAATTTTCTTCACAATAATTCTTATATGATTGGTGATGTGGCGGTTTGTGCATCCCGCGGATGGATAACTCCGTCAGATAAGGATTTCAAAGGTGAAGACGACAAAATATATAAGCGTGAATTAATAAGAATGGAACTCTCCTTAGAGGATGCGAAAAAGAGGGGAGCGAAGGATATAATAGTTGCCATGCACTATCCTCCTTATGACGGATTTTTGGAGATTGCAGAGCGATTTTCCGCAAAATGGGTGTTGTATGGTCATCTGCACAGCGAAAATAAAGACAGTTATAATGAAATTTCACCATGCACAGCCCTTGTTTCGTGTGACTATTTATCGTTTTTGCCAAAAAAAATTATATTGTAAAAAATACTTGAAAAATTTTTATTATATGGTATAATATTACTTTAGAAAGGCTAAACTGCTAAAGGTAGGTTTAGCTTTGAGAAAGGATGAAAGAAATGAGTTATACACTTGAGAATGTGGAAAAGAACAAAGTTAAGCTTACAATAGAAGTAGCAGCTGACGTGTTCGAAGAAGGAATGAAGAAGTCTTATCAGAAAAATGTTAAGTACATTAACGTTCCCGGCTTCCGCAAAGGCAAAGCACCCAGAAAGATGATTGAAAAAATGTACGGTGCAGGAGTATTTTATGAGGATGCAGTAAATTTTGTTATTCCCGATGCATATGATAATGCAGTTGAAGAAGCAAAAATCTCTCCCGTATCTCAGCCCGAAATTGATATAGTTACAATCGGCGAAGAAGGCAAGGGTTTTGTTTTCACAGCTGAAGTTTACACAAAGCCTGAAGTTAAGCTCGGCACATACAAGGGCGTTGAAATCGAAAAAATCGAATTCAAGATTACCGATGAAGACGTTGATGCTGAACTTGGCAACATGCGTGAAAAGAATTCCAGAATGGTAACTGTTGAAGACAGAGCTGCAAAGGACGGCGACACAACAACAATCGACTTTGAAGGCTTTGTTGATGGCGTAGCATTCGAAGGCGGTAAGGGTGAAAACCACGACCTTATTTTAGGCAGCGGTTCCTTCATTCCCGGATTTGAAGATCAGATCGTTGGTAAGAATATCGGTGAAGAATTTGACGTAAATGTTACTTTCCCCGAAGAATACCATGCTGAAGAGTTAAAGGGTAAGGCTGCTACATTCAAGGTTGCTCTTAAGGCAATCAAGGTTAAGGAACTTCCCGAACTTGATGACGAGTTTGCAAAGGATGTAAGTGAGTTCGATACACTTGGCGCTCTTAAAGCAGACATTCGTGCAAAGCTTGAAAAGACAGCTGCTGAAAACGAAAAGAGAGAAATCGAAAATGCTGCTCTTGAAGCTGCAGTTGCAGGTGCAGAAATTGACCTTCCCGAATGCATGGTAGATAATCAGGCTGAAAGAATGGTTGAAGACTATGCTTACAGACTTAAGAGCCAGGGTATTGATATGAAGCTTTACCTTCAGTACACAGGCATGACAGAAGAACAGATGAAAGAACAGATGAAGCCTTCCGCTAAGGCTCAGGTTTTAGGCAGCCTTGTTCTTGAAAAGATTGCTGAAGTTGAAGGACTCTCCGCAACTGATGAAGATGTTGAAGCAGAATTCAACAAGATTGCAGATGCTTACAAGATGGAAAAGGATAAGATTCGTGAACTTATGAATGCGAATATCGACGCTATGAAGAGCGATATCGTAAACAATAAGGCTCTTGATATCCTTGCTGCAAATGCAAAGCAGGTAGCTAAGAAGGCTGCTAATAAAGCTGCAGCTGAAGATGGCGAAAAGAAGCCCGCAGCTAAGAAGACAACAGCAAAGAAGGCTGAAGACGGCGAAAAGACAACTGCGGCTAAGAAGACAACAACAAAGAAGGCTGAAGACGGCGAGAAGAAGCCCGCAGCTAAGAAGACAACAACAAAGAAGGCTGAAGATGGCGAAAAGAAGCCCGCAGCTAAAAAGACAACAAAGAAAGCAGATCAGGCTGCTGAATAATGTTACATAAAGGCGGTCTTTTTGACCGCCTTATTAAAACTCTAAATAAAGGAGGATTTTTCATGATTACAGCTATGAGTGCAAGAGAGGATTATTCCGGTGGGGAAAGCATCTATTCAAGACTTCTTAAGGATAGAATTATTTTCTTGAACGGGGTGCTTGATAATGCAACTGCGTGCAGTATTATTGCACAGCTTTTATATCTTGAAAGTGAAGATCCCGACAAGGATATCTGCCTTTATATAAATTGCCCCGGAGGATCTGTTTCCGATGGTCTTGCAATTTATGATACAATGAAATATATAAAGTGCGACGTATCCACAATATGTATCGGTATGGCGGCATCTATGGGTGCATTCTTGCTTTCCAGCGGTGCAAAAGGAAAGAGAATTGCCCTTCCCAACAGTGAAATAATGATACACCAGCCCTCTTTAAGCAGTGTGTATCAGGGACAGGCAACAGATATTGAGATTATGACAAATCAGATGATTCGCATAAAAGATAAGCTTAATAAAATTCTTTCCGAAAACACAGGAAAGGAACTTTCCAAGGTTGTGGAAGATACCGAGCGTGATTATTATCTTACAGCAGAAGAAGCGAAAGATTACGGAATTATAGATAAGATAATATCTGAAAGATAATAGTCCTTTTGGAGGTTTTAAGCGTGAAAGATTCAGAAAAAAAGATATGTTGTTCGTTTTGCGGAAAACTTCAGAACGAGGTTAAAAGGCTCATTGCAGGTCCCGGAGCATATATTTGTGATGAATGTATAGAAATATGCTGCGATTTGGTTTCCGTTGAAAACGAGGACATTGATTTTAACCAAAATGAAGATGTGCAGGGCGGTGACTTTGAGCTCCTTAAGCCCAAGGAAATTAAAGAGCGTCTTGACGAATATGTAATCGGTCAGGAAAGAGCTAAAAAAAGCCTTGCCGTTGCCGTATACAACCACTACAAACGTGTTGTAGGAAAAAAAGAGGGAGATGTTGAACTTCAGAAAAGTAATATCCTCTTCTTAGGACCTACCGGTGTGGGTAAAACCTATATGGCACAAACTCTTGCTAAAATTTTGGATGTGCCCTTTGCTATTGCGGATGCAACTGCTTTAACAGAAGCAGGTTATGTTGGTGAGGATGTTGAAAATATACTTCTTAAGCTCTTACAGGCAGCTGATTATGATGTTGAAAGAGCACAGAGAGGAATCATCTATGTGGATGAAATTGATAAAATTTCAAGACGTAGTGAAAATCCTTCCATAACAAGAGACGTAAGCGGTGAAGGCGTTCAGCAGGCTCTTCTTAAAATTCTTGAAGGTACTGTTGCAAATGTTCCGCCTCAGGGTGGAAGAAAGCATCCCCATCAGGAGTTTATACCCTTTGATACAACAAATGTGCTCTTTATCTGCAGCGGTGCTTTTGACGGACTTGAAAAAATCATAAAGAAAAGACTTGGAAGCAACGTGGTTGGATTCGGAAGCGATGTGGGAAGCAAAAAGGATATGAATACAGGGGAATATTTCTCCAAGGTAGAGCCTCAGGATTTGCTTAAATTCGGTCTTATTCCTGAATTTATAGGAAGACTTCCCATTGTTGTGGCGTTGGATAATCTTGAAAAGGAAGCTTTGGTTAATATACTTACGAAGCCTAAAAATGCCATCGTTAAACAATATGCTCATCTTTGTGAATATGATGGGGTTGAGCTTGAATTTACCGAGGATGCACTTTCTGAAATTGCCGAGAAGGCAATGAAGAGAGGAACGGGCGCAAGAGGTTTAAGAGCTATTATTGAAGAAATTATGGGGGACATCATGTATGAAATCCCGTCTGATTCTTCTATTGTTAAGGCGGTTATTACAAAGGAAGCTGTGGAAGACAGTAAAAACGTTCTCATTGAAAGAGAAGAAAATAAAAATGTGAAAAGCACAGGAACAGAAGGATAAACGGCGCCCTCACTTAGGGATTATTCGTTTCAAAAGCATAATTTTGGCACATAACTGTGTTAAAAATCCCCCATATCCGTCAGGATAATGGGGGATTTTTGCCTTGTTCTGCACTCAAAATAATGTTTTTGAAATGCTTC
>JAZRHF010000158.1:0-3192 GCA_045644565.1 Clostridia bacterium
TTTTAATTGCAACATCTCGTTTTCATATTGTTTTATATGTCTGTACTCTCTGGGCATAAAAAATCCTCCTATGGTAGTTTCTTTAATTCTACCACAGGAGGTCTCTTTTTTCTATTGTCCGTTTTTACTGGACTTGTGCAAAAGGTTTGAGCCATTTTCAATTATTCTTCTATACCCATAACTTCTTTTTTGAAAAGCTTCATCTGAGCATCCGACGGTCTGAAGTCCGTCTTTGAACAGCAGGGAAGTGTGGGCTCTTCTCCGTTTTTGCCGGGGAAGGGAGAAAGACGGTCGTTTTCATATTTAACTCTGTTTTCCTCTATCTTAAAGTCGGGAATATCTATGGGAATACCGCCTTCCAGCATACTTCTGTGAGAAAGAATTGCAACGGAAGCCATTGTAACTGCAGAATGAATGTCAAAGGGATGGCAGGGCTGTTTTCCTTCCTTAATGCACTCTAAAAACATTCTTGCGGTAATAAAGTCCGCACCGCCGTGACCGCTCTTTTTAATTAACTCCTCGTCCTTATCGTGCCACTGGGCATCATATACGGAAACCTCGGTTTCAGCCTCTTCGGGCTTTGTCCACTTATTGTAATGAAGCACCATTCTTCCGCCGAGACCGCGGATATTTTCAATCTGACCTTCTGTTCCGCAAACTCTGTAAGCGTTGTGATGTCCGCCGAATGTGGCACATCCCGTAAAGCGGAAAACCGAACCGTCATCATTCTGTGTGGTAATTATTGCTACTCTGTCACCGACTCTTGATGCTGTGGGAATGTCGTCCTCTGTAAAGGGATCATAAACAGCAAGTGCGGAAACTCTTTTCGGTGTTGCACCTGTTGCATGCATAATGGGTCCGAGAGAGTGAGTTACATAATATGTTCTGGGAAGGAAGTTTCTCCAGTGACCGGGGAAGTAGTTGTAGGTTTTCTTAAAGCCTATTTCCCTGGGATCGCCGGGATGATTATATTCGCCCTCGGCATAAAGAATTCTTCCGAGATTTCCCGAATCAACAACTCTTTTTATTTCACGGTTGAAAATCATCTGAGGATAGTTTTCAGCCAGGAAATAGATAGAATTACTCTTTTCAAAAGCGCGGAGAAGTTCAACGCCTTCTGCCATTGTGCCGTTACTTATGCACTCTGAAAATACGTGGATTCCCTTTTCAAAGCATTTTATTGCATAAGGTGTGTGCTCGTGGAAGAAGTTTGCAAGGATGACAGCATCCATATCGTGATTGATAAATGAATCGAAATCAGTATATTTTGCTACGGTGTCGCCAAGCTCTTTTGCTGCCTTATTAAGTCTTTCTTCGTGGAAATCGCATATTGCTACGATATCGGCGTTAAGCAAAAGGAAATTTCTTGCGATATCCATTCCTCTTCCTGCACCGAAAATACCTACTTTTATTTTACTCATAATATTACCTCCTTTAGTAGCATCTTAAGTATAACAGATTTTAAAAGTAATACAATGGAAAAAATCCATTTATTCATGTGAAAAAGTTTGGAAGTGCTTGATTTTTTTTCGATAGAGGTATATAATTATTAAAGGAGGTGGTTTTTTGAAGGAGAAAAACATCTGCAAATTTGTTACAGCCTCATCTCTGGAAAAGCTTGAAACATACCGATTTATTTATGAAACGGATAAAGAGGTAATGAGCAAGGAAAACGAAGTTCATTCAAACAGGGCTATCTTAATTAAGCAGGGCAAAGGAATTATTGAAATAAACAAAGACAGCCATAACTTTGAGCCGGGATATTTGATTTTTGTGTTCAGCGGCGAAACAATGAAGATTGTTCAGAAGTCTGATTGCGAATATATGTACATCGACTTCGGCGGAGATAGAGCAACTGCTCTGTTTAACAGGTTTGCAATAAGCAGGGTTAACAGAATTTTTAAGGGCTTTGACGGACTTATTCCCTTGTGGCATGACAGCTTGTACAGAGCGTCCGAGATTAATCTGGATTTGGTATCCGAGGGGCTTTTACTCTATGCCTTTTCTCGATTTTCGGAGGACAGCGAAGGTAAAAACAGTATCGTTAATAAAATTTTACTGCTAACTGAAGAAAACTTTACTTCTTCGGACATTTCGCTGTCGGATCTGGCGAAGGAGCTTTCCTACAATTCAAAATACCTTTCACATATATTTAAGGAAAAAATGGGTATAAGCTATTCGGAGCATCTTAGGAATTTGAGAATTAAATATGCGGTATCATTACTTGATCACGGAATTGATTCGGTTAAAAATGTGGCATTTTTATCAGGCTTTACGGACCCCTTGTATTTTTCAACGGTATTCAAAAAAACTGTGGGAGTGTCACCTAAAGACTATAAAAAAAGGTTCAATAAAGGAGAAAATTAATATGAAGAAAACAGTGAAAAGTTTATTGCTGATGGCATTGGCTTTGGTTATGCTTTTGGCTATGCCCGGTTGCTCTGAAACGAGACAGGCGGAAAAAGCATTGGATTCTTTTTTGGGATCCATAAAAGCATTGGATTTTGAAGAGTTTGAAAATTATGCCGAAAGCAAAAATTTGTTTAATGAAAATTCGGCTCTTTTTGCAGAGCAACTTTTCGGAAGAATGGAATATGAAATTATAGATTCAACCAAAATAGATTCCGATAAGTTCAATGTAAAGGTGGCAATAACTAATGTTGATATGAAGCCGGTATTAAAAGCATTTTTTGCAGAGGCTTTAATATATGCGATTTCCGTAAATGAAGAAGAGGACTATACTCCCACCGCTGAAGAAGTGGAGAAAAAGTATAAAGCAATTCTTACTAAATGTCTTAAAAAGGACAACCTGGCAACGGTTACCACCGATGTCGAAGTTGAAGTTGTAAAAGTCGACGGAGACTGGAAAGTGGGAATTGAAAACGAATTGGTTGATGCAATGCTCGGAGGGCTTTCTAAAGCAGCCAGAGAAGTTAAAAATTCCAAATAATAAACAGCCGGAAGAAAATAATTGGGCGGTGCTTCTCAGGAAAACGCCGGTTATTGCTTGTTATTTTTCCTGATAAAATATTAAAAAATGCAGACATACTTTGTTGTGCCCCAATTTGTACGGACAGCACAAAAAAAAGACCTTTATGGTAAAATAAATTAAATTTTTTTAAGTAATATACTGACTTCGTTTTTCAAGCGGAGTCAGTTTTGTTTTTAGTTGTATGCGTTGATGATTGTAGA
>JAZRHF010000159.1:0-7890 GCA_045644565.1 Clostridia bacterium
GAACTGAATGTTGTAAAGACCAACGATGCCTATTCCGAGTCCAAGCTTTTTCGCATAGGTAAGAATTGTACCCTTTACCTTGTCGGAAACGCTGAATGTGGGATATACGCTGATGGAGTCACCGGAGTGAACGCCTGTTCTTTCAACAAGCTCCATAATACCGGGAACAAATACATCTCTGCCGTCGCAGATAGCATCAACCTCAACTTCTCTTCCCTGTATGTACTTATCAACAAGTACGGGCTTGTCCTCATCAATTTCAACCGCTGTTTTAAGATAATGTCTTAACTGCTCTTCCTTGGCAACAATCTGCATTGCACGACCGCCAAGTACGAAGCTGGGACGTACCAGTACGGGATAGCCGATTTCTTCCGCAGCCTTCACGCCATCCTCGATGTTTGTAACCGCTCTTCCCTTAGGCTGGGGAATGTTAAGTTCTTCAAGGATTTTTTCAAAGCTGTCACGATTTTCCGCACGTTCGATAGCCTGACAGTCGGTACCGATAATCTTTACGCCATGCTTCATTAAAGGCTCGGCAAGGTTAATTGCCGTCTGACCACCGAGGGAAGCAATTACGCCTTCAGGCTTTTCAAACTCGATAATATTCATAACATCCTCTGTTGTAAGAGGCTCGAAATAAAGCTTGTCCGCAGTTGTATAGTCGGTAGATACTGTTTCGGGATTGTTATTTATGATGATTGCTTCATAGCCTGATTTCTTTATTGTCATTACCGCATGAACAGTTGAATAGTCAAACTCTACACCCTGACCGATACGGATGGGACCTGCACCGAGAACGATAATCTTTTTCTTGTCTGTAAGACGGGATGCATTTTCACCCTCATAGGAAGAATAGAAGTAAGGAATGTATGCTCCTGTATGGCAGGTATCAACCATTTTGTAGATGGGGAAAATGTTTTCTTTCTTTCTCATTGCGAAAACTTCCATTTCCGCAATATCCCACGCCTTTGCGATAAACTTATCGCAAAAACCAATCTTCTTTGCTTCTTTAAGAACGGCTATATCACCCTTGTTCGCCTTAATTACTTCTTCATAATCAACGATTTCCTTTACTGCTTCAAGGAAGTATGCCGTAATTTCCGTAATTTCATGGATGGCATCAACGCTCTCTCCTCTTCTGAAAAGCTCGGCAACAGCAAAGATGTTATCATCCTTAAATGTCTTTATATACTCCTTAAGTTCGTCATTTGTCATTCCGTCAAACTTAGGAAGGTGGAAGTGATATGCCCCTATTTCAAGAGAACGAACTGACTTTAAGAGACATTCCTTAAGGTTTGATCCAATACCCATAATTTCACCGGTAGCCTTCATCTGTGTACCGAGTGTATTGGGAGCAGATGCAAATTTATCGAAGGGGAATCTGGGGAACTTTGCAATTACATAATCAAGGCTGGGGTTAAATGCCGCATTTGTGTTTGCTATTGCAATTTCGGTAAGCTCCATACCAACGGCAATTTTAGCGGTAACTCTCGCAATGGGATATCCGCTTGCTTTGGATGCAAGTGCCGATGAACGTGAAACTCTGGGGTTAACTTCGATTAAGTAATATTCGCTTGTTTTCGGATTAAGTGCAAACTGAACGTTACATCCGCCTTCAATTTTAAGCTCTCTGATAAGCTTTATCGCGCTGTCGTTGAGCATCTTTTCGTCTTCTTTTGAAAGAGTCATAATGGGGGCAACAACCAAAGAGTCACCTGTGTGAACACCAACGGGATCGATATTTTCCATACCGCAGATGGTAATCGCTCTGTCAGATGAGTCTCTCATAACCTCAAACTCAATTTCCTTATAGCCCTTTACACTCTTTTCAATTAAAACCTGATGAACCGGAGATAACTTAAAGGCATTAAGACCGATATCGATAAGTTCTTCTTCGTTGTATGCAAATCCGCCACCTGTTCCGCCAAGGGTAAATGCAGGACGGAGAACAACGGGATAACCGATTCTTGCAGCCGCTTCCTTTGCTTCTTCAAGAGAATATGTGATTTCGGATGGAATTGTAGGTTCGCCTATAGACTGGCAAAGCTCCTTAAACATTTCTCTGTCTTCTGCTCTTTCAATGCTTTCGCTGCTTGTACCGAGAAGTTCAACGCCGCATTCTTTCAATATGCCCTTCTTTTCAAGCTGCATAGCAAGGTTTAATCCTGTCTGTCCGCCGATTCCGGGAACAATGGCATCCGGTCTTTCATAGCGGAGGATTTTCGCAATATATTCAAGTGTCAAAGGTTCCATATAAACCTTATCTGCGATAGTTGTATCTGTCATTATTGTTGCAGGATTGGAGTTACAAAGAACAACTTCATAACCCTCTTCTTTAAGAGCAAGACATGCCTGAGTTCCTGCATAGTCAAATTCAGCCGCCTGACCGATTACAATGGGACCTGAACCAATTATCAAAACTTTTTTAATATCTGTTCTCTTTGCCATAATTACGCCTCCGTTACATCATATACAATTTTTCCATCACATACAGTTAACATACATTCGCCCGAAAGGGTCCAGCCTTCAAAAGGAGTAGCCTTTCCCATGGATAAAAACTCTTCGCTTTTCACAACGTATTCTTTATCCAAATTCCAAACCGTGAAATCCGATCCCGTATCAATACCGAATCGCTTCTTCGGATTTATCGCCATAAGTTCAATAAGCTTTTCAAGGGTTATCACACCTTTTTTAACAAGGTGAGTGTAAAGAACCGAAAATGCCGTTTCAAGACCCACTATTCCAAAGGCTGAGCCCGAAAGCCCCTTCCCCTTCTCTTCTGCCGAGTGGGGCGCATGGTCGGTTGCAATCATATCTATTGTACCGTCCTTTATGCCTTCAATCAAAGCTTCTCTGTCCGCCTTACTTCTTAAAGGTGGATTCATTTTGAATCTGCCCTCTTCCTTAAGGTCTGAGTCATCCATCACAAGGTAGTGAGGACCTGTTTCGCAGCTTACGTCAAGTCCTTCTTTTTTTGCCTGTCTTATAAGCTCCACGCTTTCCTTTGCAGAAATGTGGCAAACGTGATACTTGCATCCCGTTTTTCTTACCAATTCCAGGTCACGCTCAATCTGCTTATATTCACTTTCGGAGCAGATACCTTTATGTCCGTGCTCCTTTGCATATTCTCCGTCGTGGATGTAACCGCCGAAAAGCAGGTCGTTAACTTCGCAATGTGCCGCAATTATTTTATCGAGCTTCTTCGCTCTTACCATGGCTTCTTCCATCATTTCATCGCTCTGCACACCTCTGCCGTCATCGGAAAAGCCTATGACATTTTCCGCCATACCTTCCATGTCCGAGTGAACCTCACCTTTTTCTCCGACGGTAATTGATCCGTAGGGAATTACCTTTATTTTTGAATTTTCTTTAATTAAATCAAGTTGTTTTTCAAGATTCTCCCTGCTGTCCGGCACCGGGTTTAAGTTGGGCATTGTGCACACCGCTGCATATCCGCCTTTTGCCGCCGCCATACTTCCCGTTAAAACCGTTTCTTTATAAGAAAAGCCCGGCTCACGAAAATGCACATGCACATCGCAAAAACCGGGAAAAACAACATATGAAGGAGAAGAGTCAATAAGGGCTTTATGGGACAAAAACTGCATAGCGACATCTTTAACTTCGTCAGTCATACCATAGAACTTCGCTTTACAAGTCTTTTCCATTTAGCATCCTCCTTTCAAATTATAACAAAAATTCTTACCGAAACTGCGGCAAGAACGAACATACAAAAAGGCTGATGCAGAGTCCCCCTGCACCTTATTTAAGCATTATTTCCATCTTGCCGATATCTCTGTATCGTCTTAAAGATTCATTTCGATAATTGTACCACAAAACATCCTTTTTGTCAACAAAAAACTATCATATTTTATTAATAACTTATTCATAAAATTTTTAGGTGACAAACAGACTTTTTTGTGATATAATATAGCTATGTATTTTAAATGCAAGGAGTGTGTGTATGAAAACGAGACTTTTATCCTGCTTTCTGGCCATTTTAATATTGTTATCATTCGCTGTCCCGACTTTTGCCGAGGAGCTTTATCCCGATATAACTTTGGTTGGACACACCTCCCTTTTAATTCCCGACAACGATAAGACTGAATATCAGTTTATCGTGTGCTACAATTCCTCAAACGGCGATTTAATACCTACCGACGAAGCAAGTATTGACGTTTCTGAACTTCCCGATGGTGTTAATTTCGATGTAGGAAGCGGTATCGCAACAGTTTTTGACTATGCAAAAGAGGGCGACTCATTCACCATAACTGTTACTCCTCCTTCAAATCAGCCTAAGCTCCACATAAAGAAATATACCGTAACTTTGGGATACAACATTCTTACCAACGGAGACTTTTCATCAAATCCCGATGGCTACGGATGGGATATGAAAAACTCATCCTCCTTTTCAATTAAAAAATCTGTTCTTTCTTTTGATTTGATTGAAGACGGTAATGCCAGCTATCTTCTTATGCAGAAGGAAAAAATATCCCTCGATACAGACGTTCTTTACGAATGTTCATTTGACATCAGAACTTTCACAACCGAAAAGCCCTATGAGGAGCCGACTTTATATTCCGAAACCATCGGAGAATCCGCAGTAGTTTACTTGAATAACCCCTATTATCCCGAGTGGACAAATGTATCCGTCCCCTTAAGATGTGACGAATCCGGAAACTTTATTTTCACGCTGGCAATAACTCCCGAAGGCTTTCCCCTTAATATATCATTAAAAAATCTCACCCTTAAGAAATCTGTTTCAAAGCCCACATCCTTAGCTTTATTCATTCCCCAGTCCTTCAGCGTTCCTAAGACAGATTTCATAACCACACCTCTTGACATTCATGTTCTGGATCAGGAAGGTAACGAAACCATTACAGAAATCCTTTACGAATCCTTGTCCGATTCAAAAGAGGTTACCGTTTCGGACAAAGTCGTAACTATAACAAGTAAAGCAGCTCCCGGGGAATATAAGTTCAAGGCTTATCTTAAACGTTTCCCCGAAATAAGTGAGGTTTTCACCATCAGGATCACAGATTCGGGTATTGACAACGGAAACTTTGAATCAGACCAGAGTTCAGAATCCTGGCTTGCTTCAGGAGATGGTGAATATTCAATAATTGACGAAAACGCAAATTCCTACGCTGCATTTGCCCCAAACGGCGATGTCGGTGTTATGTATAATAACGCATATGTTTCTTTCAAAGCTCACCAAAGCTATGTGTTTAAGGCTGATCTCAAAACCAAATATTCGGATATACCGATTTTTGTAACCTTCATAGTCGAAGACAAAGACAATCCCGAAAATCTGATTTTGTGTGCATATTTTGATCCCGTCACCTCTTGGGGCACATATAAGGCTGTGTTTACTCCCGAGGAAGACATAAACGGTCGATTTATCGTTGCAACAAACATCCCAGACGGAAATACTGAACAGATTTTGTATATGGACAACATCGAGGTTGTTTCCGCCATTATTGCGGCAGAGCACGTTAAGATAAAGGGAACTCCCCAGAGAGGGCACACTTTAAGCGCATCTTTCGACTTTGTCAATAACTTTGACGGAGAAAGTGCCACTATCACAAACTGGGCTTTGGCTCCCTCCTCTGACGGACCTTATACCAACTTAAGCTATTCAAATGTTTCCGAAATCGAGGTAACCGAAGATATGGAAGGCCTCTACTTACGTCTTGAGGTTACTCCAATCTCATTAACCGCAGGAATAGTCGGGGAAACCGTTTATTCAAAACCCTTAAAGATTCAGAAAAAACGACCTAATGTAACTTATGAGGATGCGGAAGATGTTTCTTCCCCAACAAAGGATACAGAAAACGAAAAACCCGTCCGTAAGGACAATCCGTCGTTTATAACCCCTGTTAAGCTTACGGATTTAACCCCTGCCGCAGATGTTTTCAAGGATATGGAAAATCATCCTGCAAAAAAAGAAGCCGAGCTTCTTTATTCGGCAGGCGTTGTAGAAGGATATTCCACAGGTTCCTTTGCTCCCGAAAAGCTTGTAACAAGAGCGGAGTTCTGTGCTTTTCTCATGAGAAGTTTAGGGCTTGAAGAAGGTGTTTATTCCGGTATTTTTTCAGATGTTTCTCCCCTTTCCTGGTATGCAGGAATTATACAGACAATTTATAACTGTAACTTGGTTTCAGGAATAAGCGAAAAGGAATTTGCTCCCAACGCTCCCATTACAAGAGAGCAGATGATAACCATCATCATGAGAGCATATAATCTTGTAAAAAATGATTCCTCTATGGTAACTACCGTTCTTCCCTACAATGATCGTGACAAGATTTCTCCTTATGCATTAGACAGCATAACAAAGGCTCACTACCTCGGCTTACTTTCAGGCATATATGAAGAGACGTTAAATCCCGATGTTCCTGCCACAAGAGCCGAAACAATAACTCTTATAAGCCGTTTTCTTTCAGTTATTTAACTCTTGACAGAAAAGAAATTCAGTGCTATAATATTTACCGTATTAAATATAAAAGCTATGACGGAACGAGTAGTAAACTTAAGTCGTTTCAGAGAGAGAAACCTTTGGCTGTAAGTTTCTTAACGGCACTTTTACGAAAACCACTCCCGAGCTGCTTTGCCGAAATTAAGTAAGCATTGCCGTAGCCTTTCGTTAAAGGAATTAAGTAAAAAACAAGGTGGAACCGTGTATTAATGCACCCTTGATAAAAGGGTGCATTTTTTATTTTGTAATTAATTGAAAGGATTGATAATATGAGCGAAAATCAGAACATTCAGGTAACAGACGCTGAAGAATTAAAAACCTTGCGTCACTCCGCATCCCACATTATGGCACAGGCTGTAAAGAGACTTTTTCCGGGCGTAAAGCTTGCAATCGGCCCTGCCATTGACACAGGATTTTATTATGACTTTGACACAGAGGTTCCCTTCTCTCCCGAAGATTTGGAGAAGATTGAAGCGGAAATGAAGAAAATTGCAAAGGAAAACTTGAAGATTGAACGCTTTGAGCTTCCCAGAGCAGAAGCATTGGAATTAATGAAGGACGAGCCCTATAAGACAGAGCTTATCTGCGAGCTTCCCGAAGGCGAAGTAATTTCCTTCTACAAGCAGGGTGAATTTACAGACCTTTGCGCAGGCCCCCACGTTAACTACACCTCCAAGGTTAAGGCATTTAAGCTTTTATCCGCAACAGGCGCTTACTGGAGAGGAAGCGAAAAGAACAAGATGTTAACCCGTATTTACGGTGTTGCATATAAGACAAAGGAAGAGCTTGAAGCCGACCTTTTACAGAGAGAAGAAGCGAAAAAGCGTGACCACAACAAGCTTGGACGTGAGCTTGAATATTTCACAACAAGCGATTTAATCGGTCAGGGTCTTCCCATTCTTCTTCCCAAGGGCGCAAGAGTAATTCAGCTTCTCCAGCGTTTCGTTGAAGATACAGAGCAGTCTATGGGCTGGCTCCTTACAAAAACCCCTTATATGGCAAAGAGCGACCTTTATAAGGTTTCAGGTCACTGGGATCACTATCGTGACGGTATGTTCGTTATGGGCGACCCTGACAGTGAAAAGGAAGTTTTCGCACTTCGTCCCATGACATGCCCCTTCCAGTATCAGGCATATCTTAACAGAGCACGTTCTTACCGTGACCTTCCCTTAAGATACAACGAAACCTCTACCCTTTTCAGAAACGAAGCCTCCGGTGAAATGCACGGTCTTATCAGAGTTCGTCAGTTCACAATTTCCGAAGGTCACTTAATGTGTACTCCCGACCAGCTTGAATCAGAATTCAAGAGCTGTCTTGAGCTTGCAATTTATATGCTTAAGACATTAGGTCTTTATGATGATATTTCATACAGATTCTCACAGTGGGATCCCGAAGACAACGAAAAGTACATCGGTACT